>JAKRSG010000213.1 GCA_022402405.1 Bacteroidia bacterium
ATTGAAAACAATGTTTTTCCGGTAGGCGATAATGAATTTGATGCAGCTATTTTGGATAATGTATTAGAACATTTAACACATCCAGAAATTACCTTGCATGAAGTGAGGAGAGTGTTAAAAGTAGGCGGAAAGCTATTATTAGGTGTGCCTGGCGTAAAGGGTTATACCATGGACTCAGACCATAAAAAGTTTTACGATGAAAAAGAAATGCAAGTTTTATTAACAGCAAATGGCTTTAAATCGGTTACCTTTTTATATACACCTACTTTTTTTAAATCGCAGTTTCTAAGCGAACGTCTTGGTTCATATTGTGTTTACGGAGTATTCGAGAAACTATAGTTCCATTTTATTTTGACACATTCTTCGGTACAAATTAGTTTTTCTTTGGTGATTTATAATCACAGTTTGGAGTCTATTCGCGAGTTGGTTCAGACCGTAATAGATTTTGAATTAACTCATTGTTTGTACCTTATAGATAATTCTCCTAAAGACAATATTAGTGCTAGTTTGCCTAATCATGTTAAGTTAAAATATATATTTAACAACAGTAATTTAGGCTATGGAAAAGCACATAATGTGGCCATAAAAAATATTCTTAACCTAACAAACTACCACCTCGTTCTAAACCCCGATATCATCTTTAAAGGCGAGGCCTTGCATAAAATGCTTTCGTTTTTAGAACAGCACCCAAATATTGGTTTACTCATGCCAAAGGTGCTTTATGGCAATGGCGAAATCCAATATCTGTGTAAGTTGTTTCCAACGCCTTTCGATTTAATTATGCGTAGGTTCATACCGGGTTTTTTAAAAAATAAATGGCAATCTAGGCTGAACCAATATGAGTTAAAGCATAAGAGTTATGAGGAACTGATGGAGGTGCCTAATCTATCGGGTTGTTTTATGTTGCTAAGGGTTGAGGTGCTTAAAATTGTGGGTTTGTTTGATGAGCAATTTTTTATGTACCTAGAGGATACAGATTTAAGTAGGCGCATAAATATGCAGTTCCAAACCATTTATTACCCCGAAGTTTCTATTGTGCATCAATATGAAAAAGGCTCTTATAAAAGCTTTAAGTTGCTTAACTATCATGTTGTTTCTGCCTTTAGGTATTTTAATAAATATGGTTGGTTTTTTGATACGGTAAGAACTACTATTAATAAGCGTTTGGTTTCATGAAGGTATCTGTAATTACAGCAGTTTTTTCGAATAAGGCCTTTGTGAAAGATGCCATAGAATCTGTATTGGCTCAAAAAAATGTAGAGATAGAATACATCGTAGTAGATGGTGGCTCTAAAGATGGAACGGTAGAGGTGGTTAACTCATACGGAGATCGCATAGATAAGTTTATTTCTGAACCCGATGAAGGCGTATATTTTGCCTTAAACAAAGGCATTGCGCTTGCCACAGGAGATATTATAGCCTTGTTGCATAGCGACGATTTTTATGCGCATGCTTATGTGTTATCGCAGGTGGTGGAGGCTTTTCAAAAAACGAATTGCGATGCGGTATACTCTAATCTGTATTACGTTAAAAGCAGCAATACCAATAAGATTATCCGCCTGTGGGATTCGGGAGATTACGAAGAAAATAGTTTTTACTCTGGTTGGATGCCACCGCATCCTGCCTTTTTTGCCAAGCGTAGCGTGTATCAAAAATATGGTTCGTTTAATACCTTGCTCAAAAGTGCAGCCGATTATGAATTGATGTTACGTCTCATTTTTAAGAATCAAATTAAGCTAGAATACATACCTAAATTTTTCGTAAAAATGCGCACCGGTGGAGCCAGTAATCGCTCTTTGTTAAATAGAATTAAAGCCAATATGGAAGACCGTAAAGCATGGTATATAAACGGACTTGAACCCAAATGGTATACCCTCATGATGAAGCCGCTGATTAAATTATTTCAGTACCGTTTTTTTAGCTATTTTCGACCCGATAATATTCACTAATTACATGAGCATACATTCAGATAAAGCACCAGAACCTGTAGGTCATTACCCACATGCACGTCGTGTAGGAAATTTATTATTCTTGTCGGGTGTTGGTCCGCGCGAAAAGGGCACCAAAGTTATACCAGGTGTTACCCTCGACGATAAAGGAAACATAGTAAGTTACGATATCGAAAAACAAGTTCGTTCGGTGTTTAACAATATAAAAAACATACTAGAAGACTCTGGCAGCAAATGGGAAAACATGGTAGATGTAACCGTGTTTTTAACCAATATGAAAGACGATTTCCCAACATACAACAGGTTATGGGCAGAGTATTTTGCCATAGATCCACCGTGCAGAACCACTTTAGAAATTAACTGTCTGCCAACACCCATAGCCATAGAGCTAAAGGTTATTGCTACCATAGATTAACGCATACTTGTGGGAAAGAACAATTTTGATTTTTTGCGATTTGCCTTCGCACTCATTGTTGTGCTTTCGCATACGGTTGATTTGTCGCTTGCTCCAAGCATACAATTCTTAAAACCTTATTTAGATACCCACGTATCGGTTACAGGTTTTTTCGTAATTAGTGGTTGTCTTATCTCGGCTTCTTATATACGTTCTTCTTCGTTGCGTTCTTATCTCGAGAAAAGAGCAAGGCGATTATTGCCCGCGTATATACTGATTGTTGTTCTGGCAGTAGTAATTTTTTCTGGCTTCTCAACTCTTAGTCTTACAAATTATTTTACCAGCAAACAGTTGTACAGTTATTTGCTGTCAAACTTGTTTTTCCTAAATTTTATTCAGCCTTGTTTACCCGGAGTTTTTGAGGCTAATAACTTGTGTGCAGTAAATGGTGCCTTGTGGACTATCAAAGTGGAAGTAGGATTTTATCTGGTTTTGCCAGTCATCATTTGGGGCTTAAATCGCACTAAAAAGAAATGGTTGTTCTTAGCCATTTTATACCTTTTTGGATTAGGCTATTATTATGGTATAAGCTATTTGTCGCATGTAATGCCCCATAAACAAGGACTTTTATATACCTTAAAAAATCAACTTCCTGGCTATTTAACCTATTTTTCTGCTGGAATACTTTTGTTTCAATACCTCGATTTTGTTAAGAAAAATATTACCCTCCTAAGCACTATTGCCCTGCCTGTTTTTGTGATAGAATATATGTATGGCCTAGAAGTGTTTTTGCCATTGGCCATGACAATTTTAATCGCAGCCATAGCATTCGGGTTCTCCTTTTTAAACAACTTTGGCAAATACGGCGACGTATCCTACGGCATATATATTTTTCACTTCCCATTTATACAAGCCCTCATAAGTTTAGGTTTTTTTAATCGGTTTGAACCTATGTTAGTTCTAGTTATGCTGGTATTGTTTGTTTTGCTATTAGGTTTTTTATCTTGGCATTTATTAGAAAAGAGATTTATCAAACGCAGTTTCTCTGCCTAAAAATATGCCTCGTTTTAGCAGATTTTAGCTATCTTGCAGAAAAAATAGTATTTTGACATTCGACGATTTTCAATTTGATTACGATCTCCTAGATGGTTTAGAAGCCATGGGATTTACAAAGCCTACACCCATCCAAGAATTAGCCATACCGGTAATTTTAGATAATAAAGATTTAATTGCTTGCGCACAAACAGGAACAGGTAAAACAGCCGCTTATGTGCTGCCCATTATAGACAAGATTATCAGCTCTAGTTTTAGTCACCTAAACACCCTTATATTAGCACCCACCCGCGAGCTGGCCGTGCAGATAGATCAGCAAGTGCAGGGCTTTAGCTATTATGTGCCTGTTAGTTCTATAGCCATTTATGGTGGGGGAGATGGCACCATTTGGGAGCAGCAAAAGAAAGCACTAAAAGCAGGTGCCGATATCATTATTGCTACACCAGGTCGCTTAATATCGCAGTTGGCATCTGGTGATATTAAACTTGATAAATTGGAGCACCTCATTTTAGATGAAGCCGACAGAATGCTGGATATGGGTTTTTACGATGATATCATCAAGATTATTTCATACCTGCCCAAAGAACGTCAGACTATCCTGTTCTCGGCCACTATGCCACCCAAAATAAGAACACTTGCTGCTAAAATTTTATACAAACCAGAGCAAATTAGCATTGCCATATCTAAGCCTGCAGAAGGCATTTTACAGCAGGCATACATGACATACGATACACAGAAAATTCCGTTATTAGGTGAGATTTTTAAAAACACCACCTATCAAAGTGTAATCATTTTTGCTGGCACCAAAGAGCGTGTAAAAAGCTTGCAGTTTGAACTAAAACGCATTGGGTTAAAAGCAAAATCTTTCCACTCAGACTTAGAGCAAAAAGAGCGCGAAGATTTAATGAACGAGTTTAGAAGCAGAAAGCTTCAGGTGCTTATTGGCACCGATATTTTATCTCGAGGAATTGATGTAGATGGAATTGATTTAGTGGTAAACTTTGATGTGCCACCCGATCCAGAAGATTATGTGCACCGCATAGGAAGAACCGCCCGTGCCGAATCTAAAGGCACTGCCATAACGTTTATAAACGAAAAAGATCAAAGGAGATTTCATTCTATTGAAGCATTAATAGAAAAAGAAATTCCCAAACTGCCTCTGCCAGAATTTCTTGGCGCTGCACCCATCTATGCACCCCAAACAAAAGCACCGAGAACAGCGTTTAAGAAAAAGTATGGGAAGAAGAAATTCTAAATTCTAAATACGAAATTCGAAAATCTAAATTCTAAATTCGAAAGAAGAAATGTCGAACATCGAACGCTGAATTTTGAATGTAGAAGTACCAAGACCAACGACCAAAGACCAACGACCAAAGACCAACGACTAAAGACCAACGACCAACAACTAACGACCAAAAAAAATGAAATATCAATTATTCGGACATACAGGATTACGCGTATCAGAATTGTGTTTAGGAACTATGGGTTTCGGCACAGAGAATGGATGGGGTGCAGATTATAATGGCAGTAAAGCTGTTTTTGATGCATACACTGAGGCAGGAGGTAACTTTTTAGATACTGCAAATATTTACACACAAGGAACTTCTGAGAAATTCTTGGGTGATTTTATTGGTTCAGACCGAGACCATTTTGTGTTGGCTACTAAATACACCTTAAAAGATAAAAATGGCGACCCAAACTTTGCGGGTAATCATAGAAAGAACATGATGCGCTCTGTGAATGAGAGTTTGAAGCGTTTGAAAACAGATTACATTGATGTTTTGTGGTTGCATATTTGGGATTTTACCACGCATCCAGAAGAAGTATTAATGGGATTAAACGATTTAATTTCTAGAGGCTTGGTGCATTATATTGGCATTAGCGATACGCCAGCATGGAGAGTAGCGCAGGCAAATACCATTGCAGAACTGAGAGGATGGCAGCGCTTTGCGGCCTTACAAGTAGAATATAGTTTAATTAACAGAACGGCAGAACGCGATTTACTTCCTATGGCCAAGGCTTTTAATTTAACCCTAACACCTTGGGCTCCATTAGCAGGTGGTGCTTTAACAGGTAAATATTTGGTTGGAGATAAAGGTAGGTTACCAGATAACTCTAAGAGATTAAACGAGCGTAGTACCATAATTACGCAAAAGGTGGTTGAGGTGGCTGCTCAATTAGAATGTACGCCTGCTCAAGTAGCCTTAAAATGGACCATGCAACGCAACCAAGTGGTGGTGCCAATTGTGGGAGCAACAAAAGCGCACCAAGTACATGATGCTTTGGGTGCAGTAAATATTCAGATACCTGAAAATTTATTGCAAGAGTTAAACCAAGTATCTGCTATAGAACTTGGTTTTCCGGGCGATTTCTTTAATGAGCCAGGCGTAATAGATGTAACCTATGCACAAACCAAAGAACAAATTTTGTTCAGAGATTAGTGCATAAGCATTTTAAATTTATTTAAGCTCTCTGTTGTTAAAGGCTTGTTTATAAATCCCATTAAATGCGGATTATAAGAAGCTTTTTCTGTATCTTCTGGGTCAACAGTAGAGCTTAGTATGGCTATTTTAGGTGCCGATATAGAAGGAAGAATATCCTTTTCTAACTCCACTAAAAAATCCCATCCACTTTTCTCTGGCATATTGATATCTAAGAAAATTAAATCTGGCAAAACACGTTCGTTTTCTGGAAGTTGTAACTGGTTTTTATAGTAGCTTAATGCTTCATTGGCAGATAAAAACGAAATAACCTCTTTGCAGAATAATGATTTTTTTAGCCTTAATTCACATATCATGATGGTTACATCATCATCGTCTATTAACATTACATGGTTTAACATTTTCGGTACAATTAAGAGTTTTGAAAATGATTTTTAAACGCGTCTGTTTGCATAATTTCAAGCAAATTATCATTCGTTAAGGGTTTAGTTACAAAGCCCAAAATTCGTTTATTCGAATGAGCTTTTTCTTCGTCTTTTGGATCAACACTAGAACTCAAAATCTTTATTTTGGTGTGAGGGAACGATTGAATATACTTTTCCTCAAAGGCATCTAAAAACTCCCAGCCATTCATTACTGGCATGTTTATGTCTAAGAAAATTAATTCTGGAGCCACTCGTTCATTCTCTGGTAATAACATTTGGTTTTCGAAGTATTTAATAGCATCTTCTCCATTCTCGAAGCTAAGTACCTCTTCTGTAAAACCAGATTTTTTTAATCTTAATTTGCAGATCATCAATGTTACATCATCGTCGTCTACTAACATTACGTTTTTAAGCATATATTTATTTATCTATTATTATTGTTACAGTTGTACCTTTATTTATTTCACTTGTTAATTCTATATTCCCGTTCATGGCATGTACATGCGATTTTACTAAAAATAATCCCATGCCTTTACTATCTTTATTTTTATGAAACTTCTGGTATAAACCAAAGATTCTATCTTTTATCTTTTCCATGTTTAAACCAATTCCATTGTCGCTAAAGCTAAGCACCAACTTGCCTTCTTTATTGTAGGTCGACTTAATTTTAATATGCGCCGGAACCCCAGGTTTGGCATATTTTATTGAGTTTGTAATTAAGTTTTGGAATATACTTTCTACATAAGTTTTGACAAGAAAATATTCAGGAGCTTCTGTAAAATCGGCTTCTATTTGGGTTTTATTTTCTTTAATGATTTGGTTTATGCTTTGTTTAACAGAATTTAAAACTTCATGGAACTGAATATTTTGGTATTTTAAGTTGCTTTTGCTTTTGATAATTAATGTTTCTATTAAGTCTTCTAAGGTTTCATTAATTTTTAAAGTAGATTTTTTAAATCCTTCCAATAATTCAAGGGTAGTTTGGTCTTTAATTTTATCCCATTCTAATAAATCTAAAATGCCTACTAAGTTAGTAATTGGGGCTCTTAAGTTATGTGAAGTTATATAAGTAAATTGTTGAAGTTCATTTAAACTTATTGTCAGTTCTTCAATAAGCTTTTCTTTTTCTTCTTCTAACAATATACGTTTGGTAATATCATCTTTAACAGCTACGTAATTGGTTTTGTTTCCTGCAGAATCAAAAACAGGTGAAATAACTACTTGTTCCCAAAACGTTTCACCGTTTTTCTTTTTATTGAGAAATACTCCTCTCCAAGATTTATCTTGATTAAGTGCTTCCCACATTTCTATGTGTGAATTTTTCTCGTTAAACTCTGTTTTTAATATACGTGGATTCTCACCAATAATTTCTTCTTTTTTGTATCCAGTAATATTAATGAAAGCAGGATTTACATATTCAATTTCACTTGCTAAATTAGTTATAATAATACTAGCAGCTGATTGTTCTATGGCTTGAGAAAATTTTCGTATTTTTTCTTCTGATTCTCTTCGTTCGGTGGAGTCTGTGATAATGCCAATAATACTAGGTGTGCCGTTTATTATTAATCGAGAACCATGCGCCTCAAGCCACCTGCAAACACCATCTTTTCTGATAATTCTGAATTCGTTATTATCGGGCTCAATATTAATGCCCAACAACCTGTTTTGAACCTGTTTATGTACTCTGAAATAATCGTTAGCATGAATAAGTTTGGTAAGTGGCAGTTGTGTTAATTCTTCTTCCGAATACCCTGTTATTTCGCAAAGTTTTTTATTTACAAATGAAAATCCGTTAGCATTTAAAATGTAAATACCTACAGAAGAATTTTGAACTAAACTTCGATATTTTGCCTCCGATTCAACAAGTAAATCATGTTGCTCTTTGTTCTTTGTAATATCCTTTTCAAACGCTACCCAATGAGTGGTTTTACCTTCTTTATTTTTTAACGGTAAAATAGAAAATTGAACCCAAAATTTAGTACCATCCTTTTTATAATTTAATAGTTCAAAAACGCCTTCTTCTTCATTTTTGATAGCCTCAACTACTTTAATTAAATCATTTAAATTGGTTTCTGTGCCACCCAGCATGCTTGGCTGATTGCCAATAATTTCTTCTCGAGTATAACCGCACATATCACAAAATGCCTGGTTGGCATAGATAATATCTGGAACTCTGCCATCTGGTTTAGCATCTGAAATTATAATAGGATCTTTAGAATGTTTAATAATGGTTTCAAAAAGACTTTCTTCTTGTTCTTCTTGGCCAAAAGCTTCTCTTGTTAAAAGTACATTCGAAATTAAAATGGTGAAAATTGGAACATTATCAATGCTTTCAGCTTGTTTTATTTCTGTTTGAAAGTATGCTTCTTCCTGGTTGTTTTTAATAAATAATATTTGTTTGGGAGGGTTTTCTGTTTTATCCAAGGCATCAGTCAACTCTTTATGTAAAACTACTTTTTGTTCGGCTTGAACCAAATCCAATATATTGGTATAAAATAAATCGCCTGTTCTATAACCCAAAAAGCTCTCAAATGCTTGATTACAATGCAAAATTTGGCCTTCAGAATTGGTGTATGCAATACCAGTACTCATACATTCAAATAAATTCTTGAAAAGGACATTTGAATATACCATTTCATGAATTTTAGTATGTATTTTCTCGTTCGTAATTTGCATAACACCTACTTTATTAATTATTCCAAATAATTATTTTTTTACTCTTTATCCCAAGTGCCGTTTCATTATTAATTGGCTTCTGAATAAAGTTTTTAACCATTGGAAAACTCATTGCTCTTTGTTTTTGCGACGAATCAGGGTTTGAACCCATTAATATAACCGGTGATAAGAAGTTTTTGCTTTCATAGGTAAATAAAAACTCCCATCCAGATTTTTCATTCAAGTTTGGTTCAAGCAAAATGATATTATTTCCATTATCTCCTTCCGATTTAAAAAACGCAATAGCGTCTTCTATATTGGTAAAGCTTAATAGCTTCATAGGATCAAAATGTTTTTCAAGAATACGCAAACTTATCTTGGTAGATAATTCATCTTGATCTATTAAAATAACCTTTTCTATACGCTTTAAACTATTGGCAATGCTTAGCTCTTTTTGAAGAGGAATATTGATACGATTAATTAGTTTCTTAACCCCGGCATCTGTTTTACTAAAGGTTTCTTTACTTGTAGAGAAAATCTCTTTTAAATCAGAGTCAACAAAGTCTAAATCTTGAGCCAATTCTACAATCGATTGTAATTTATGTAACTCATGACTAATTTCATAAGAGGTAATAAAGTTTAGGTCTTTAAGCAAGTTTACCAAATCGTTTATTTCTTCTTCTCTATCTTTTAAATGAGATACTTCTTTAATTAAAATGAGTAAATCCGACAACTCTTTTTTATCGGGTTCAATCTTTATAAGTTTGATATCAAAACTGCGCTTTTTTAGGTCGGAAAAGGTGTGCTCATAGGTATATTGTATCTCTTCCTTACCAAGCATTTCACTTCTTAACTTATTTAATATGGTTTTATATTCTATGTTTAATACGTGCTTTAAATCAACTCCATTTTTTATCTCAATACCAAAAACGTCTTTTATAATTTCATTTTTTTCGGTGTTGCTAAAAACTACTTTATCTGTTTCATCCAATAGAACAACTGCAGCATCTACATATTCAACAATCTTTTGAATTTTATAATCGGCAACTTTTAAGTTTTCATGTAAAATTTGCTGATTAAGAATAGATTTTAAATGGTCGCTAACTTCTTTTAGTAATATTTCTTCCTCTAACATAAATGCCCTAGAAAACTCATCGTTAAAAGGTTCTTTATATTGAACCAAAATCGTAACTTTATTTTTATCGATCGTCTCAAAACTATATTCTAACGATTCTCCGGTGGCAATTATTGGTTCAGACATAAATGATTTACCTGCATAGCTTATACAAGTGCAAACCAACTCCGGGAATTGAAACCCATTAGGGATTTCAGTACATAATTTTTCTAATAAATCTTGTGTTGAATGGGAGTATGTCTCAGAAATTTTTACTGTATTTTGTAATGTGTTTAGTTCTTTTATCCTCTCTCTTAACTTTAAGCCGTATTCTTTAAATTTAATGCTATTGGCAATCCAAGCGCAACTTAAATTAAGAATGTATTGCTCACTTTTAGAGAAAATATAATCTGCAGGATGATGAATTTGGATGATGAAATTTTCGGTTTTACTTAAATTGTTTGAACATTCCACAAGGTGTTTTTGTTCCGTAAAGACATTGCTTTGATAGGTTTTACCTTTATAAATAACTTTTGCATTACTTAACTGATGATTGCTCCAATGTAAGTTCATTAACTCAACAAAGTTGTTTAGGTACTGAGTTATACTTAATGCTTCATCGTTGTTGAGATTGCTTAAATCATTCAGATATTGAAACTCTCGCTCACGAGTTATAAGCTTTGTGTTTAGATTAAACGCCATCAACTCTGCTTGCTTGATTCTGGTTATGTCTTTTGCAATGGCAGCGGCACCAATAACTTCATTCTCATGGTTGCGAATAGGAGATAGGCTCAAACTTAAATAAATGGTTTTATTATCTTTTGTATTGCGCTCTACTTCTATGCTTGATATTGATTCTCCTTTCTTAATTTTAGAAAGTATAATAGCCATCTCATCTTGTTGTTCTTCGGTTAAATAAGATGAAAAATTCTTGCCAACTATTTCAGTTTCACTGTACCCAAACAATGTTTCTGAAGCCGAATTCCAAGAGTATATTTCACCATCCAAACCAAAAGAATATATAGGAACTTGAGCCGAATCAACTAAGCGATTTACCATCTCAACTTTTTCTTGTAATGCTATAGAATCACTTATGTCTCGCTGTATACCTAAAAATTGATAGGGCTTTCCTGTTCTATCTAGAAAAGGATATATGATAGACTCAAACCATTTTTCTTCACCTTTTATGGTTACATTTTTTATTTTTCCATACCAAGTCTGACCAGCAGTTATAGTTTGCCACATTTGTTTCCAGAACTCCTCGCTATGATATTTACTATTTACCAAGGTGTGTTTGCTTCCAATCATTTGTTCAGCCTTGATGCCATATGTCTGCTCAAATTTTTTGTTTACAAAACTAATCAAACCTTGTTCATCTGTAATCGAAATGATGGAGGTTTCGTTTAAGGCAATTTCATAATCAATAAGCTTTTTCTGCGAATCGCTAAGTTCTTTTTTAAACTGACTGCTAGCAGTAAAAGTTCTGAGTGAACCAATTGCATATGCAATGCTATGTGCAATGCGTTCTAATATAATTACTTCCTTGTAGTCAAAGGCTTCATCATCGCCCGCATAAACAGTTAAAATGCCTTTATCCTTAGAACTAATATTTAAAAATAAACTCGTTAACGAATGTAGTCCGTGCTTCTTAGCATTTTCTCTCCAAAAAGAAAAATTTGGGTCTTTCTGACTAGAATTAACAATAGCCGTTTTTCTCGTTAATATGCAACTAGCGGCAGGTCCTTTTAATATTTCGGGATTACTTAAATCAAATCTTAATTGGTTGGCATATTCATCGTTCCCAAAGGAATAATTGGGCACAATTACATCTTTTTTTGATACTTCGTTATCAAAAAAAGCTATCCATGATAACTTATAATTTCCTTGCTCATTAAGTGTTTTTAAAACTTCTTTTATGAGTTCTTTTTCATCTTTTATAAGTAGAATTTTGTTGTTGATTTCATTTAATAAATTCAGCTCGCGTATATATTTGTTAAGGTCTGTTTCGCGCTGAACCAACAACTTTTCGTTTTTAAATGATTTGATAGAAAATAGAATCCTTTGACGAATCTTTTCAAATAACTGAATTTTACTATTTGTAAAGTGCTTTTCATCTAAACTGCCTATACCTATAAAATGCTTTTGTGGCAGGTCTATCGGTATAAGTAAAACACTCTTTAAGGCAACTTTAAATGAGTTAGCAAGGTTTCTTTGTTGCTCTGCAGATACATGGATAACTCTTGGTTCTGCTATCGTTTCTGTTATCTCAAAATCTTTTAATAGGTTCGAACCTAAACTGGATTGTTTAAATATAGGATCGCTAACAAATTGTTCGCTGTCTTTGAATAATACTTCGCATTGATTTCCTTTTATTTCTGAAATCCAAGCAAAGGAATAATTGCCGGTTTTTATTAAAATTTTACAAACTTCTTCTAATAAGTCTTCTGCATTTTTGTGTAAATGTATGTTCTCGTGGATTGCATTTAACAGCTGAAGCTCTTTGTTTTCGGTGGTTATTTGGTTTTGTGTCTGACCATGAACTTTACCTAAACATAGAACTTGGTTTTGACTTTCTACCCAATACATGGTCCATTGCATGTATAATAAACTGCCTAATTTATGTTTAAAATAACAATCAAAATGAACCACTTGTTCAGAACCTGAAGAGAGTTTTTGTTCAACTTCTCTTAGGTAATTAGGGTCTATTTCCAGAAACGATTTAAACTTTTTACCAATAATTTCTTGAGGTAAATATCCTGTTTCTGCATAAATAGCCTTGTTTGTATGTACACAAAAGCCTTCTAGATTTAGTTCTATCACTAATCCCGATGGTTCTTTGCTTTGTTTTTGAGTTAATTCCATATGTGTGATAAGTCCAACTAGC
>JAKRSG010000214.1 GCA_022402405.1 Bacteroidia bacterium
CAAGAGAATTGCTGCCATTGCTAAAGAAGCACAATGGTTTGAAGACAACTCACCTATTTTGCCTCAACACAAAAAAGCAAATGTAAAAGGTATTACAGCCAAAGTAATTACGGTTATTCAAGAAGCTGGAGCTAGCGCACCTTCTACACCAATTGGAATTAACTTACCCAACGCTAATTGGATCAGACAAGAACATGGATCTAAATCTGTATCGTTGGGGAATATTGTTCATTCATACAATATTGTGGGCGCTAAGAGTCCGATGATGAAAGAGTTTTGTAACTCAGCAGAGGAGATTGAACGCAATACTAAGTACGGAGCCATAGCAGCAGATTTGCATACAGACATGCATGAGGTTATTGGTCATGCCTCTGGTATTATAAACCCAGGTGTGGGCGACCCAGATCAGACACTAAAAAACTATGCAAGTACACTTGAAGAAGCCAGAGCAGATTTAGTAGCCTTGTATTATGTGTATGATCCAAAATTAGTAGAGATGGGCGTTATGCCAAGCTTAGAAGTGGGTAAAACAGAATATGATGGATATATTCGTAACGGATTAATAACCCAATTAACCAGATTAAACTTAGGCGAAAACTTGGAAGAAGCGCACATGAGAAACCGTCAATTAAACGCCATGTGGGCCTACGAAAAAGGCAAGAGCGAAAACGTAATAAGCTTCTTTAAAGAAAACGGAAAAACCTACGTAGAAGTGAATAATTACGAACGTTTAAGAGAATTATTTGGCGAGTTATTGCGCGAAATTCAACGCATAAAATCGGAAGGAGATTTTGCAGCAGGACAGGCTTTGGTAGAAAACTACGGAGTTAAAGTTGATCAAAACCTACTTAAAGAAGTAAAAGAAAGATTTGAGAAATTAAATGTAGCTCCTTACAAAGGATTTATTCAACCCGTTTTAACTCCAGTTATGGAAGGTAATAAAATGGTAGATGTAAAAGTGAGCTATCCAACAAACTGGCTTGCCGATCAATTAGAAAGAAGTAAAAAATATAGCTTCCTTCCTACTAAAAATTAAGATTTTTTTAAATACATAAAAAAGCTCTGCCGTAAATTGACAGGGCTTTTTTTTAATTTTTTTCTTACCTTTGAATGGTAAAATCAAGCACCATGAAAAAATTAATTATTACCTTTAATCTTTTATTTTTTGCCTTTTTGGCCAACGCTCAAAACGTAGAAATTGGTATTAAGGCAGGTATAAGCAGCGATAAAATCAAACTAGAAGACGTACAAAACGTAAACACCAAAATTGAAGGTAATGTTACCACTAATATAGGAGCCTATCTGCGTGCCAGCACTCCTATTGGCCTTTATGTTCAACCAGAGGCTGTGTTTAATAGAAGAGGAAGTAATTTTACGGTAGATGGGTTAGATCCATTTAGTCATACCGCCAATTACGTTGACGTACCAGTTTTATTAGGATGGAGATTTTTGAAAACAGTAAGAGTATTTGCCGGACCAAATTTTCAGTTTTTGATGAAGCAAGTAACCGAAATTCCTAATGACCCTAACTTTAAAGCAGAAGATTTAAAAGGATTTAACACAGGGTATCAAGTAGGAGCTGGTTTAGATTTATTACGACTACGAGTAGATCTAAAATACGATTTTAACGTAAATGATATGGGTTCAGCATTTAGCTATAAAGGCGTTTCCCCTACTCTTCAAAATAACATGATAACCCTGCAATTAGGCTACAGATTATTTAGCTTGTTATAACGTGAACATTGAGCTTCTGAGAGATTACTGCTTACAGAAAACTGCTGTAAGCGAACATTTTCCTTTCGACGACGACACCCTTGTATTTAAGGTTGCTGGAAAAATGTTCTGCCTCATAAGTATAAAAGAACCTGATAGCTGTAACCTTAAGTGCGATCCAGAAGAAGCCATTCAATTACGAGAGAATTTTGAAGCCATTAAACCTGGCTATCACATGGATAAAAAGCATTGGAACACAGTTTACTTTCAATCGGATGTAACAGACGATTTCATACTTAAATTGGTAGACCAATCATACCAATTAGTAATAGCAAAAATGAGCAAAAAACTCAGAGCAGAATTTGGGCTTTCTTAATAGGTTTTATTGGCAATAACTCGATTGTTGTACAATTGAATTATTGCCCTTATTTTATGGTCGAGATAAGCTTTTTCTCTACTAAAAACATTTTGGTTTATCAGATTATTTTTAAGCAATGAATCTGCATCTAACTTATAAAAAGCCATGCTTTTTGTTCCATCAAAATTTAACACAAAAGGCCATTTTATTATTTGGTAATAGCCATCATGGTATTGCACCGCACAACTCATAGTATCTTGTTTATGTTGCCTTGAACCAAAACTAAAAAATGGCTTTGAAAACTGGGCTTCCTCCAAGGCAATCCCCATAATATCGAGCTGAGAAACTGTTTGAAAATTATACCTAATCGAATCATTACCTGGCCTAAAAACAATCAAAGGGATTTCATATTTACCTACTGCACCTTGATAATATTTCAATTCATTTTCGGCACTATGATCGGCTGTAATTATAAATGTAGTATTCGTATACCAAGGCTGTTTAGAGGCTACCGAAAAGAAACTACGTAACGCATCATCCGTATACCTAATAGTTTTATGAATAGGTAAAGTACCCTCTTCAAAATTCCCTATTTCAGACGCTGGCAATTGATATGGATGATGAGATGTTAAGGTAAACACTGTGCTGAAAAACGGCTGCTTTTTCAATGAGTTTTCCTTAGCAACGTACGCTAAATAAGGCCTATCTGAAATCCCCCAATACCCATCAAAATCCTTTTTATCAGGATATTCATTCATGCCAAAATAACTTCCACCATTACTCAAAGCCAAATAATTATCAAAGCTCATGGTGCCATTTTTACCCCCATGATAAAATGAAGTAGTATAACCCATTTCTTTAAGGTAAGCACCAATACTATTTAACGAATTACTTTGATAATAACTGCTCAAATACGGAATTGGCAACCATGAAGGCATGGCAGATAAAATGGCCGGAATGCCCTCTATCGATTTTTTACCATTGGCAAATGCGTGCATATAAACCTCACTATGCTGCATTAAAGAGTCTAAAAATGGCGTATAAGTATCATGATTATTATAAAATCCAATGTATTCCTTTCCAAGACTCTCAACTATTATAAGCATTATATTTCTGGGCTGAATCAACTCTTTATTCTCCTTCACCTGCTTGTAAATTGGATAAACATCTTCACAGAGCTTTTCATCCATAAAGCTCTTTTGTTCTAATCCCTTTTGTTGAGTACTGATGATCATATTAAACGGAGTATTTATCACTAAAGGAATTAAACTAGCTTGCGTTTGCCTCGCCGCGTCAAAAGGGTTTAAAGGAAGTAGGTTCAAGCCGCCCCTTGCGCCTATAAATATGAGAAACAAAAACACCAATCTTATACCAGCATCTTTCCACAAGGAACTGGATAAATCATATTCTTTTAATAAGCCCTTGTTTATTTTTTTATACCAAATATAGTTTACCCAAACAAACATACATAACAATAAAAACAGGTACCAATAATCAATAAGGTATCGTGTAACTAAGCCATTTGTTTCTTTGGTCATATCTAATAATTCTACCCCACTCCTTCTTCCAGAAATGGCATAAAAACCTGTATCAACTAAATTAAAAAAGATGAATAAGAGCTGAGCCAAAAGAAATAGAAACATCATTAGTTTTTGCATGCCTACTTTTATAAAAATAGAATAAGGCAAAAAGTGAAGGAAAATAAAAATGGCATGAAAATAAATGAGCGCAGAAATATCGTATGCCAATCCATAAAAAAATGCCTTGGAAAGTTGCTCCAATCCTACAGAAAGAAAGCTTGGGTTAAAAAGCAAAAAAGCCAAACGACAAAGGCTAGCAAAGAATAAAGCAATGCTAAAACGCTTAACCAAAATTTGAATGGAAGGGAACATAGAACTCAAAATACAAAATTTTTTACTGATTTTTCCTTAGTATTTATTTACTTGCCGCGCAAAGATGGTAATTTATCAAAATATATCGCTAAAACCATATAATACTTTTGGTATTGATGTAAATGCTTCGCATTTTGTTAGAGTAAATACGGTAGAAGAATTGCAGGTATTATGTACCGCTTTTAACCTAAGCGAACGAAACAAATTGGTGTTTGGGGGAGGTAGTAATTTACTGCTAACAAAAGACTTCGACGGCATGGCAGTAAAAATAGACCTCAAAGGAATTGATAAAATTAAAGAGGATGAGGAACATGTTTGGATTAAAGCCATGAGTGGGGAAGTTTGGCATCATTTAGTTTTATATTCTGTTGAACATAATTGGGGTGGTTTAGAAAATCTATCCCTCATTCCGGGTTGCGTGGGCGCTGCACCCATGCAAAATATTGGCGCCTACGGTGTTGAAATAAAAGATACTTTTGAAGAATTATTTGCCATAGAAATTGAAAGCGGCAAGTTGGTAAAATTTACCAATGCAGAATGCAAATTTGGATACAGAGAAAGTGTATTTAAAAACGAAGAAAAAAATAAATTCATCATCGTATCCGTTACCTTTAAGCTAACTAAAAATCCAAAAATAAATATTAGCTACGGTGCCATTCAAGAAACCCTCAACAAAAAAGGCATTACACAGCCTAGCATAAAAGATGTAAGTGATGCCGTTATCGAAATTCGAAAATCTAAATTGCCTGATCCAAAAGATTTAGGAAATTCGGGTAGCTTCTTTAAAAACCCAGAAATTGAGCTCTCTTTATACGAATCTCTTAAAGTTAATCATCCAACTATGCCAGGCTACCCTGTTGGTTCAAACAAAATAAAAGTGCCGGCCGGATGGCTAATTGAGCAATGTGGATTTAAAGGCAAACGCATTGGTAATACAGGATCGCATAAAGACCAAGCATTGGTTTTAGTAAATTATGGCGGTGCAACCGGGAACGAAATATACCAGCTGGCTCTTACTATACAAGAAACCGTTAAAGAAAAGTTTGGTATTCAAATTACACCTGAGGTGAACATTTTATAAACGAAAAAATATCTATTAAGGAATTTAGCATGCTGCTTTCTTAATATAAATTTCATTTTTCGTAACTTGCGACCCACATGGGGAAAAAGAAATCAAAAGAGCCCATTTTCTATGAAAACTTATTAATAGAAAATGCAGGTAGCGAGGGAAAAAGCATAGCCAGAGCCGACGGTAAAGTAGTAATGGTGCAGTATGCTGTTCCGGGCGATATAGTAAATGCCAAGGTAATACAGAAAAAAAGAAGGTTCGAAATTGCAGCAATCACAGAAATTGTGCAAGCTTCACCTGATAGAATAGACACATTCTGCGAACATGCTGGAACCTGTGGCGGTTGTAAATGGCAGCAAATGTCGTACGAATCTCAGTTAAAATACAAGCAACAACAAGTACAAGATGCTTTTGAGCGGATTGGAAAATTTCCCTTTCCAACTCTCCCACCCATTCTAGGTTCAGCCCATACTACCGAGTATAGAAACAAGGTAGAGTTTTCGTTTACAGATAGAAAATGGCTAGACAATTTAGACGAGCTTGATAAACTCAGCAAAACAGAAAATGTTGGTTTGGGATATCATATAACTGGTAGATTTGATAAGGTATTCGACGTGTTTACATGTCATTTAATGCCTAAATTAAATAACGAAATTCGCAATAGTGTAAGAGATTTTTGCAAACAACACGACTACGAATTCTATAACCTATATGGCCAAAATGGCTTTATGCGAAACATGCTTTTAAGAACAAACCTTAAAGGCGAATGGATGCTTATTATGAGCTTTGGCTATGAAGATACTGCTAAAAGAGAGGCATTACTAGACTTTATTCATGAACGATTCCCTGAAATTACTGCCTTAATGTATGTAATTAATGAAAAGAAAAATGATTCTATGTACGACCTCGATATCAAGGTTTACAAAGGAAACGATCACCTTATAGAAACCATTGAGGACCTCAATTTTTATATTGGTCCGAAGTCTTTTTTCCAAACTAACGCCTATCAAACGATTGAACTGTACAAAAAAGCCAGAGAATTTGCCCAATTAACTGGCAACGAATTGGTATACGATTTATATACCGGCGTTGGAACTATAGCCCTTTTTGTATCTAAACTCGCCAAAAAAGTAGTGGGCATAGAAAGCGTTGAGCAAGCTATAGAAGATGCCAAGAAAAACGCCGCCTTGAACCAAATTACCAATGCAGATTTTTTTGCTGGCGACATGAAAGATTTGCTTACTCAAGAGTTTATTGAAACACATGGAATGCCTGATGTGGTAATTACTGATCCACCCAGAGCAGGAATGCACGAAGATGTAATTAACCAATTACTGCAGGTTAGACCAAAGAAAATTGTTTATGTAAGCTGTAATCCTGCTACCCAGGCCAGAGATATTGCACTTATGACAGAAGTATATGAAGTAGAAAAAGTGCAGGCTGTTGATATGTGTCCGCACACGCACCATGTAGAAAACATAGCATTACTGAAGTTGAAATAATGGAAAAAGAAGAAATCTTAAAAAAACTACTCGAAATTTTGGAGGGCGATTTAGCTTTTTATGCCCCCATGATTAAAGAAGTTTCTCAAGACATGATTAAAGAGGGATTTACCAAATTCCCGGTTTTTGTGGCCCATCAACACGAGGTAAAACTGGGTGAACCTATTTTATTGAAAGAAGATTATGCCAGAGAATTTAGCATAAATGCCTCCACTTTAGAGGAGCTGTTAGAGAAGAAATTAGTTTTACCAGAGAGAGAAGTGTCGTTTAAAGAAAATTATAAAAATGCTAAAGAATACATGTGCATCCTTATGATTACTCCGGGAGACGCGCGTTTTATCTATACACCCTATAAGAAAAAAAAGAATCCTTCAACATGAACATCCCTTCGGTTGCTGTAGTTATTATCCATTGGAATAAAAGAGAATTATTAGAAAAATTTCTGCCAAGTGTGGTGGCATCAAGCTATCCTAATTTGAAAATATATGTAGCAGATAATGCATCAACCGACGATTCTGTTCCGTTTTTATTGAAAAATTACCCCAAAGTTAGCGTTATCCAATTAACAGAAAACCACGGCTACGCCGGCGGTTATAACCATGCGTTAAAATTGGTTCAGGCCGACTATTACATTCTACTAAACAACGACGTAGAAGTACCTAAAAATTGGATAGAGCCCGTAATTGAATGGATGGAAAAAGACAGTAAAATTGCGGCGGCACAGCCTAAATTACTACAATATAACAACAAAAAATATTTCGAATACGCGGGTGCCGCAGGTGGATTTATGGATCACTTTGGCTACATATTTTGCCGTGGCCGACTCTTCGAAAAAATGGAAGAAGACTTGGGCCAGTATAACCACAACATTCCTGTTTTTTGGGCTAGTGGCGCATGTTTATTTGTTAGGGCAAGCGCCTTTCATGAAGTAGATGGATTTGATGAACACTTCTTTGCCCATATGGAGGAAGTAGATTTATGTTGGAGATTTCAATTGGCAGGATATCAAAATTGGTATATAGGAAATAGCGAAGTATACCACTTAGGAGGCAGCACTCTTCAGCAAGGAAACCCAAAAAAAACATATTTAAACTTCAGAAACTCCTTGCAAATGCTGCTTAAGAATAGTTCAGCAAAAACCCTATTTTGGTTAATCCCAGTTAGGTCTACACTCGACTTACTGAGCTCATTTTACTTTATAAAAAACGGTAGTTTTAAAGATTCAAAAGCCGTGCACTTGGCCCATAGTCACTTTTTCTTTAAATGGAATAAATGGTGGAGAAAAAGAAAAACAGTAAAAATTGTAAATCACGGTCGTTTATATGGAGTTTACCATAATAGCGTTGTGTTTGCCCATTTCTTAAAGAAAGTAAATTCCTTCACTCAATTACCCAAGATAGAATCTTTCTTAAAGCTGAACCAAACTATTGTTTCAGAAAAGACAAAATAGCGAGTTCGTAACCCAATAATCCAAATCCGAAAATAACACCTTTGGCATGTGGCGCCACGTATGTTATGTGCCTAAAATCCTCACGTGAGGCTAAATTGCTAATATGTACTTCCACAACAGGAGTGTTGATTCCAGCCACTGCATCGCCAATAGCCACAGAAGTATGAGAATAAGCTCCGGCATTTAACACAATACCATCATAACTAAATCCAACTTGGTGCAGGCAATTGATGATTTCTCCCTCCACATTACTCTGAAAATAAAACAATTCATGTTCTGGAAATTTGGCTTGTAAAGTTAAAAAATACGTTTCAAAATCCTGTTTTCCGTAAATTTCTATCTCCCGTTTCCCTAGTAAATTCAGGTTTGGACCATTTATGACAATGATTTTCATTTATTTTTTATGATTTATTTAGAAATTTTGCTTTATTTTTGCAGAATAATTCTATAAAAGAGTAACAATATTACTCTTAAAGATTTAAAAAAAGAAAGATATGAAAAAACTAATACTTTATTTTCTAGCTCTAATAGTTGCCCCAAGCCTATTTGCACAGACTGTTTCATTTAATCCAAAGGTTAGTAAAGGCCAAGGACCGAGTACTTTTTTCCAATTAGACGCTAAGTCAAATTTTACAAACAACACTATGGATAGTGTTTTTGAATGGGAAGTTATCGAAATCAGCTCAACCCGCACAGAGTGGGAGTTTGGTTTATGCGATCCAGGTAATTGTATTGTTGACCTAAGTGTAGGTTCTAAAGCTGAGTTTATTTTGGCTCCTGGTAAAACAGGTGAATTCAAAGGAGATTTTGTATTAAATGATAAAAGCGGAAGCGGTTCTGGTAAAGTTGTATGTTATTCTAAAGCTAATCCAAGCATTAGAGATACAGTTGAATTCATTTTAAATGCATGGGTTACTTCAGTAAAAGAAACTATGGCTGTTAACAGAGAAATGAGTTTGTTCCCTAACCCAGCTAAAGATCGTTTGGTTATTAAATACCAAAGCTCTTCTCGCGAGCCCGTAAACATTGAAGTATATAATGTTTTAGGAACCAAAGTTAAAAACATTAACCACCACGGTTTAGAATCAGAAATTAACATTAGCGATTTGCAAAAAGGTATTTACTTTATTCGTTATAAAGAAGGTTCTAAAACCATTTCTAAATCATTCTCTAAATCAGAATAATTTGTAAATCAAGGATAGTAAACAAAAAAAAAGCGACTGAAATCAGTCGCTTTTTTTTTGTTTATCCTTTTACTAGAATTTAAATACTGCACTTAACGTGAAATGCATTTTATTACCTTGTAACAATGCATTTTCTGGATTACCGCCGTATGGCGTTCTATAGGAAGTTTGAAGCAATGAGCTTACCGCAAAATCAAAGAACATAGTTTTTTCATAAACCCAACCTAAACCACCGCTCACTAAATGGCGTCTGCCATCTTCTTTACTAATACCTGTAACACTTTCATTGTACGGACTAGAAAATGTGGCATATCCACCACGTAATCTAAAATACTCAAATGAATATTCGAAACCTGTACGAATGTTCTCTGTTACGGTATGAATAAGTTTATTGTCGTTATTAGCATTTATAAAATCAGCCAAATCATTGGTTGCTTGTAATCTTCCTTTTGTAAAATCTACCCTTTCGTAATCGACAGATAACAATAATTTTTTACCAATAACTATACCCAAATTGGCTTGCCACCTGCCAGGGGTTACCAACTGATATTCATAAAAATCTTTGCGCAAGGTTTGAGGTGCGGTGTAAGTACTTCCATTGGCATAGGTCATACTTAACGAATTTTGATAATTATCAGTTAAAGAAAGCCTAACTGGAGTATGGTAAGCTCCTCCAATTCGTAAGAAACTAACTGGTCTGTAAATAACACCCAACTTAGCTCCAACTCCAGAACCAGAGGTTTCTAATCCCTGATTAATAGTTACTGATTTATAAGGATTATTTGGCACACTGGTTTCTTTTAATTGCTCTCTGTAAATAGAATTACTAGTATAAGTTACATCTTGAATAACCAAAGTGGCTCCAAGATATAAAGTATTAGAAATATTTACCCCACCACCAACATACCATTCTTGCATTCTACCTCTATTTTTCATCTGTAAAAACTGATTGGTTGAATATGCCGAATCATTATACAACTGCGGCAAAGAACGGTACTCATCTTTACCTGGAACAGAATCTATTAAAGCCACACGCCAAGCTTGCGCAGGTATAAAATTATCGTAAAAACTTTCGTTTAGCGTATTAAAATTAATTCCATTTGCCTGCCTTGCTAAATTATCTCCAACCGTTGAATTTCTTACCAATCCATTAAACTGATAATTTTCTTGGTAATCGTTTAATCGGTTCAAACCAATTACAAAAGTACCGCTTACTAAACCTTTTGTTTGAGGTTTACCTAGTCTATAGCTAGTAGAATTAAACGCCACACCAATATTTGGTATATTAAAATGTGTACGACTATCAGTCATGTCTACTCCAGCAAAACGAGCGTCTATTAAGTTAGATGTTACAGAGGCACTCATCAAAAACTGGTTACCTCTAAACATTCCCAATCCAGCTGGGTTAACGCTTGCAGCTCCAAGATCTGCGCCAATAGCGCCAAAAGAGCCTGCCATACCCATAGTTCTGGCTGAACCCAAAACGCCTCTGTTGCTATATCTTAAAATATCTTCATGATTCTGAGCCGAGACCTGAATGCACAATACACTCAAGCAAATTGCCATCATTCTTTTCATGTTACGTTTCTTAATTTAATAAATAATTATCTAGGTCTCATACCGCCGCCAGAAGGCGCTCTATTTGCCGGTCCGCTTGGTGCGGATGGTCGGCTACTCGGCGAAGGCGAATAACTTGGTCGGCTTGGTGCCGGACGAGATGGAGGTGCAGAATAAGACCCGCCACCGCCTCGGTTTCTTGGACTATCATTACTAGGTCTGTCGTAACTAGGGCGCTCATAACCTGGATTACGAGATGGGTTAACGCCACCGCCACCATCAAATCCTCTAGAGGGCCTATCGTTATTTATGGATGGCCTACCACCAGAATTATCTTCATACCTATTTCTGCTAGGTGGTACATAAATTTGCGTTCCATTAGGACCTTCTCTTAATTCGCCACCAGGTCTATTGCTGCCGCCAGAATTTGGTTCAGCACTGCGAATAGGAGTATTATTATTTGGAGATACATAAACTGGTCGGCCACTTTCATCTGGCCTCAACTCGCCGCCTGGTCTGTTAGTGGCAGGACGTTCAGGAGAGTATGACCGAACTGGCTCATTAGCCCTAAAGTTTGGATTAGTTGTGTTTTCATTAGTAACACTACTTGGATTCGGACGAGCATCTCTAACACTTCTACCGTCGAACGTTTGATTGCTTGGTCTTGCAGTTCCTCTTGCTCCCGGTATAGAAGAACCTAATGTGGCTCTTGGTTGCATAAACGGACGATTGGTTACAACATCATTACCACCAAATCCACGATTAAAATGACGATTTCTAAAACCCCATGGTCCCCATGGATTGTAAAAACCACCGTATCCAAATCCGTAAGGATGATACCAAGGATTTAAACCCCAAGGAGAGTATGGATTATAAAAAGGCATACGCCAAGGATCGTAAAATCCCATTCCCCAACCACCGCCGTACATCCATGGGTCGTTGAAAAACGGATTAAATCCAAAACCTTGATTAAAGCCCATTCCCATACCAAATCCTGAAAAGCTATTCCAACTCAAGCCCACATTCCAACCCGGTGCCCAGTTATAAAATCCAGGGCGAATAATTGGATTGTAAAAATTGGTCCAACCCCAAGCAGGGCTTAACACTTGGTAATACGGGTCATCGTAGAAATAGGTTCGGTTTGAACCAAATCTGCGAGTGCGTCTTTGATAATCTCGTTCTTCCTGTTCTTCATCAGGGATATAGTTTGATTGTGTGTTCTCTGCAGAGGGAGTAGAATTCTCCGAGTATCTTTGTCTATCCCATGTTTCACGGGCATTTCTGCCGCGAGCATCCTCTATACTAGAGTAGGAAGAAGAACTTGGCTCATTATCATATCTGCTTGGCATAGGTTCAGACCTATTGTTATTTGACTTATTCCAAGGCTCAGATTCCTTGATATTTTTACCTGGCACCTTTTCATCGTCTTTTTCTGTCCAGTAAGAATCGTCGGTAACCTGACTAATTGGGGTAAAATTTTGCGTGCTACATGAAGCTAATGCAAACATTAACAGCACATAAAAAATGGAATGTATATTTTTCATACGATTGGATTTTTATTCCTTACACAAAGTAACAACTAAAAAGTATTTTTGTGGTATATTTTTATAAAAACAAATACTATTCCAAAAAGCAGGATATGGACATAAAAAAAGTAAAAAGAAGCGAAGATTACAGTGCATGGTACAACAATTTGGTTAAGAATGCAGATTTAGCAGAACATTCAGACGTAAAAGGTTGTATGATTATTAAACCATATGGATATGCTATTTGGGAGAAAATGCAAGCAGAGTTGGATAGAAGATTTAAAGAAACTGGACACTCAAATGCGTATTTTCCTTTATTTATACCAAAATCTTTCTTCACCAAAGAGGCTAGTCATGTAGACGGTTTTGCCAAAGAATGTGCAGTTGTTACTCACTACCGTTTAAAGGTTGATCCAGAAACGAAAGAGATAATGGTAGACCCTGAGGCAAAATTGGAGGAAGAACTTATTGTTCGTCCAACCAGCGAAACCATAATTTGGAACACCTATAAAAATTGGATTCAAAGTTATAGAGACTTGCCTATATTATTAAACCAATGGGCAAACGTTGTTCGTTGGGAAATG
>JAKRSG010000215.1 GCA_022402405.1 Bacteroidia bacterium
ATAATGAGGATCCTGCTGTGCCTTTAAAACTGGCATGTTGAGGAGGATTAATGCCCCAAAAACAATTCGTGTAAAGTGTATCTTCATTCGATTAATTTTATAGTAATAACTCAATAACGTTTTTACGAATATAGAAATTATTATTATAAAAAGAAAAGAATGTTGAAAATTTAGTAGATTTTACTCGATAGTATACACTTTAAACCGACTTATTGTGTGCCTCTATATACTTATCTACCGCTGTTATCATAGATGGCGTTTGTGGAGTTGGGGCCTGAATATTGGCAACTAATCCTGCATCTACGATAGCTTTAATGGTGGTGGCACCAAATCCTGCTATAAGAGTTTTATTCTGCTTGAACTCTGGAAAATTTTCAAATAAAGAACGAATATCAGCTGGTGAGAAAAAAGCAATAATATCGTAATTTACGTGCGTTAAATCAGAAAGGTCGCTTGAAATAATTCTGTAAAAGAAAGCTTCTTTGAAGCTAATTTTACTCTTTTTCATAAACTTTTCTATATCCTGTTTGCGCCAATCACTACATGGAAATAAATATTTCTCTGAATTATGACTTTTAAATAATGGAAATAATTCTGTTTCTGTACCTTTTCCAATAAATACTTTACGCTTACGAACTTGTATGTACTTAGATAAATAGTTAGCAATACTTTCGTTCACACAAAAATATTTCATCTCTATAGGTATCTCTAGTTTTAATTCGGTACAAATTCTGAAAAAATTATCTACAGAGTTTCTTGAATTTAAAATAATTGCAGTGAAATCAAGTATGTTTATTTTTTGCTGCCTAAACTCTTTAGATGCTATGGGTTCAACCATAATGAATGGACGAAAATCCATTTTCAATTTATATTTCTTCTCCAAATCAAACCAAGGCGATTTCAAACTTTCAGGTCTTGGCTGAGAGATAAGTATACTTTTTATTTTTTCTTTTTTCAAGCTACCAACTATTTAAAAACACCTTAAAAATTACCAACCATGGTAATATTTCGAGGGTGCAAAGATATAATAATATGTATACAAATTGAAACTTACTTACCTGGCTAATCATTAGAATATTCTTTACTTGTCGATAAATTACTGATAACAATATAGTTACAATAGAAACACTGGCTATAATATTTACTATTTCGGTGTCGTTTACAAACACATAAAACAAGTTTAAGAAGACTAATGCTACTCCCAAAACATTGTTTAAGACCAATGCATTGAAAATAATAACCGAACTCATTTGTTTAATTTTGAATAAATATCCTATAAATAAATTTATAAATATTTTGATTATGTATAAAATAAATATCCCTAAAGATAATTTCAGAAAAAATGAATAATAATTTGATGTATCTAATTGATGATTCTGTGCAAGCAAACTACTTATAAAAAAAGAAGTGGCAATAATAAAGTTAAAAAACAACCCGGTATGACTAGCCACGTAGGTTCCAGCTTTATCTGCATACTGACTAAAATCGGCTTGTAAATCGAAGGCAGAGGATATAATTTCATCAAATCGCTTGATATGAATTAATCTAATAATAGCTAAGAATAGAAGATTAAATAATATTGTCCAAAACTTCCAAGCCTCTCTTGGTTTGTTTCTTACATGAATAGCTTTTAACAAGGGTAAATCTCTGCTTTGTTCAATGTTTGAACCAGGTTCTATTATTTTGGTTATTTGCTCGTTCAAGAAAAAATAATGCCTCAAGGTATTAGGTTCAGCCATACTATCTAAAAGATTTTGGGGACCTAATTTTACTGAAGCAGTATGTGTTGAAGATGAATCTAAACTTCCAACCTGAAGGCTATCGTTCGATTTGGCAAGCATATCTTGCATGGTAAAAATTAATACAAAAAAGAGTAATGTTCTTATCATGCCTTTAAAAGAAATTTACAAATCCAAAATGAATCTTAGCTCTTTGGATTTCGAGCGGATTTCCCAATTGTTTACCTACTGCATAATAAAGTGAAAACACACCAGCGCCTGTTTCTAAGTTTAAACCAGCACCTGCCCCCCAAGGAGTATCTGTAATAACTCTTGGTAAAATTGAATTTTCATACCATGCACCATTCCAAAATATCATAAACCCACTGTTTTGTTGAAATAAATACCTCAATTCGATGTTTGCTATTGCGTATTTATTCGCGAATATACTTTGTTCATCGAAACCCTTTAAAGTTTTTAATCCACCAATCCTGTATAATTCATTTAAAAATAGATTTTCATTCATTATTAACCCAGAATTTAACTGAGAATGCAAAACAAAATTTCCATATAAATTGCGGTAATAGGAGAAATTTAAGTTCATTTTATATTGCAAGCTTTGCATAGAAATAGAATCATAAATTTTATATATCTCCCCCCTACTATTTTCGATATTTAAGGTTGCAATATCATCAATTGGTATTATTCTTTTGGTACCTGCTCCTATTTCTAATTGGCATAAATATCCTTTTCTGGGATTAAAATAATAATCTAAAGTAGATTTTCTTAAAGCTAATCCATAGATAGAATTAACCACATCGTGTATGGCTGGAAGTCGTTTATTTACCTTAACAAACTGGGTATCGCTTATAAAACTATTTACTCGTTGATTTTGAACAAAAAACTTAATGTAATCGTTCCCTCCTAACCTATATTGAAGTCCTATATCATTCCAAATTTCTATCCAACTTGTATCAAATTTTGCTAGTTTAAAAGAATAATCTAAAGCCAACTTAGTCTTAAAAAAATAAGGCCATAAAAACTTTATTTGTAAATCTTGGGAGTTAGCTAAATAGCCTCTATAAGTAAGTTCAAAATTTTTGCCTGAACCAAATAAATTGGCTAACTTCAAGTTCATATCACCTGTTAAAACCAATTTATTGTTTAACTGACTATTCGGAGCAAATCCAATTACACCATCAAAACTAGATGCTTTTCTTTGGTTGATATAAACGTATGGCTTTGCTTTATTCCCATAAAAATAAATGCCCATGGGTCGTACCACCTGAACATAAGGTAGCTCACTTAATCTA
Source organism: Bacteroidia bacterium (assembly GCA_022402405.1). GTDB lineage: Bacteria > Bacteroidota > Bacteroidia > UKL13-3 > UKL13-3 > B1. Next base: position 3,032 of record JAKRSG010000215.1, read on the forward strand.
TTATCTATGTTTTGAATAAGGGATTCTTGGTAAGGACTACCAGGTTTAAAGTTTGCAAATTGCTGTAAAAAATCTTTATTAACCTTTGCTGTACCACCAAAATCGATGCTGTCAAACACAATTAAACCATTTTTTGTTACGGCTAAATTAGCTTGAATCCCAAGACTATCTGCTATTATTGAGTCTAATCCAATTTCTGCAAAAGGATATCCATTATTTTCTGCAGCTTGTAATATTAAGTCTAAATACTTTTTTACTTGAACGAACTTAACTGGCTTTTCTAACAAAGTTTTATAATAACTACCTAACCATTCCGGGGGAACATTTCCTATATTTAATCGATTTAATACATAAGTCTTTCCCAATTCTACCAAAACCCTTACACTATCGCTGGCAAATGGTGCCAATTGAACATGAGCGGTTAAAAAATCATGTTCAAAACAAAATAACTTTACTTCCTGAACAAAATTTGTAAGTCGAGATGAATCTATAACCTGCCAATCAGGAAATTTTTTTTCAAACTTCTCAAGAGAACTGTTAAAGGTAACCTTCACGTATAGCTTAGATTGAGCATTCAGTATAAACTGAAGCATCAAAAACAAACATATAAATGATAACTTTTTCAATTTCTAAAAAACGTTTTGTTAACTGAATAATTGCATGTTACTTCGCAACATAACTATGGCAGGAATTTATATACATATACCTTTTTGTAAACAAGCCTGCAATTATTGCAATTTTCATTTTAGCACCAATCTTTCATACAAAGAAAAGCTAGTGCAGTCAATTGCAAAAGAATTATTTTTAAGACGCGATTTCTTTGAAAATGAAACGATAGATACTGTTTATTTTGGAGGTGGAACTCCTAGTATTTTAAATGAAAAAGAACTTCATTTCTTAATAAATGCCTTGCACAAAAATTTTGATTTATCTATGGTAATTGAATTTACACTTGAGGCAAACCCCGACGATTTAAGTCATGAGTTTTTAGGTATCCTCAAAGATACTCCTATCAATAGATTAAGTATTGGAATTCAAAGTTTCTTTGATTACGACTTACATTTTATGAACCGTGCTCATTCTGCCGAAGATGCATTAAATTGCGTAAACAGAGCTCATGATATAGGTATTAATAAAATAAGTATCGACCTAATTTATGGTGTTCCAAACATGAGTGTAGAGCGATGGGAACAAAATTTAGATATCGCTTTTAGTTTACCCATTAATCATTTATCGAGTTATTGTTTAACGGTTGAACCTAAAACTTTTTTACACAATCAAATAAAGAATAACAAGCTCCCTTCCTTGGATGAAAATATTAGTGAGGCCCATTTTATGAGCTTGATTCGTAAAGCTGAAATAGCGGGTTTTGAGCAGTATGAAATATCTAACTTCGCAAAAAATGAAGCATATGCCAAACACAACACAGCATATTGGAAGGGAGAGAAATACCTAGGTGTTGGGCCGGGAGCTCACAGTTTTACAAACCATGAACGCAGCTGGAATATTAGTAATAATCACGAGTATATGCGTTCTTTAGAAAATAATTTACTAGCTCTAGAAAAAGAGGAGCTCACTCTTCAAGACCGATATAATGAGTGGGTTATGACTGGTCTCAGAACTAAATGGGGAATTAATTTATCCGAAGGAAATGAAGTCTTTGGTTCAGACAGAATAAATTATTTACAAAAACAATTGCAGAAATACGTAGAAAAGAATCAAATTGTAGTGGAAAATGATTGCCTGGTAATAGCCAAAAGCGCCAGGTTTTTAGCAGATGGTATTGCAGCAGATGCATTTATGGTTTGAGCCTAAAACCCTCTTTAAACACCAAACTATCTGCGCTATAATCGTTCATTATTTTAGCATATTTATTGGATGAACTAATGAAAAGTCGGTTACCATTATGCTCAATTTTCTTTTCAAAAATTTTCATGCCAAGCGAATCAATAATTATAAATGCTGCCTGCTGTTGAATGGCAGGCGCAAGCGCCAAAAGTGCTAATTGCTTATAATTTGAAATACTACTCACATATACCTGATGTATGGGTTGAACAGACGATAAAACACTATAAGTAAACCCATTTCTATTGTTCATTATACGTATGTTTTTTCCCTCTGTTTGAACCAACAAAGAATCGAATAACTGAGCAGGTACAGCTTCAATCCAATCTTCCTCAGTAGATGGAATACTGTCTAAAGATTCTATTTGATTAACATTAATTTCTTTAGAGATGGGCACTTCTGATTTTGCTGGCAAATACATGGTGATCGTTTCATAGAAAGGCTTTACTAATAACGTGTATACCAAATATGGAGCGATAATAATAAGACTATAATTCATCAATTGAAAGGCGTAGTCTTTTGCCATTTTGGTAGCCGAAAAAAATATAATCCAACCTACCAAAGCACCCATGAATCCGGAGATAATGGCAATTGGAAAGAACCATATAAACCCACTATATAAATCATTTTCGATATGAAAAAATTGGTTCAGCCCGTTTAAAACAACAAATGAGAATACCGAAATACAATAGAAAACAAATGCATAAAATAAAATGCCATAAGTTTTTAAAGAGGCTTTCTTTTGAAATTTTACCTTTAATAAATAGAATAAAAATAAAGTGCTTAAGGCGGCTATGCTTAGCCATAAACTGTTTATTTCTTGCAAGATATTAAGAGCCGACATTTACTTTTTAAATTTATCGTTTCTAATTAAATAAGGGAATTCAGGGCGTGTCCAATTTAAATATCGCTTTCGTTGAATATTGTTAAACAAAAACGGTAAACCTTTAGCTAAAGTATCGTTTATAGTTGGACGGTCTTGTATATGTATATGCAAATGAGGGAAAGTAGTATTTCCACTGTTACCAGCTAGAGCCAAAAACTGCCCAACTGTAATTGTGTCGCCTTCGTTAACTGCAATACTACCAGCTTTTAAGTGAGCCAAGAAAAGGAATTGGTTCAGCCCTAAGTCTAGTTCAATATAATTACCTGCAGGATTGATGGTATCAATGCCCTTAGAAACTACTTGAGCTGGAAAACCGTCTACAACCTTATATACAACTGCATTTGTAGGAGCAAAAACACTATCGCCAAAGGAGAAGAAATCGAGGGTATCAGAACCAGAATTGGTAAAAAATCTTTCTTCTTCGTTTAATTTTATGAGATCAATAGCAAAATTTTGAGGGGCAAAATTATTGTGGTAATTCACCCATTTTTCTTGACCGGCATTAGCAGCCATCCAAGTTCCATTAACTGGCATATCTAACCTCACAAGTGTTGAATCGTTTGGAAATTGATAGGTTCCAGGCACAATAAATGCGGCCAGAATGAAGGATGTAGAGCAAAAAATGCTGACTAAAAAAAACAAGATTCGCTTTATAAATTGATTAATTAGGGAATCCGAAACAGTAAAACAAAGAATTATTTCTTGCACACTTATCCAAGTAAGAACAAAAATAAGGATATTCAATGGTAGAGCTGGTGCAATAGCTCTAAACTGTGCTACTGATAAAAACCAAACTGGGATATCAGCCAAGAAAGCCAACAAACCTAAAAAGAAATAGAATTTTAGTCCGTATACAAAAAAGTCTGTTTTAACTTTAAAAATCCATTTTCTATGAGCTTTGGTTTTTACAACCAAATACAACCTATACAATGCCAAAGCAGCGAAAATAGCAGAGCTAATCCAAAGTCCTTGAGCATACGTTTTTGCAAATTCTAAAAAATTCTCTTCCATAATACTTATTCAAATCTAAGTGCTTCGATTGGGTCTAATTTACTAGCTTTAATGGCGGGATAAATACCACTAATTAAACCCACTACAAAGCATAAAGCTACACCACTTAGCATCCATAACCAAGGGATTATAAACCCTACCCCTACCAATGTTGTAACTATATTTCCAATGATAATACCAAAAATTATCCCGCCTATACCACCTATCTGACAAATAACAATAGCTTCGAACAAAAACTGACGTCTGATAACCATTTGTGTGGCACCAATTGCCTTTCTAATTCCAATTTCTCGGGTACGTTCAGAGACAGAAACTAACATGATGTTCATTAGTCCAATGGCAGCTCCAAGCAGGGTTATAAATCCAATTACGGTGGCAGCTGCAGTTACATAACTCAGGTTACTAATGAGTTCTTTGGCCACATTATCCGCTTTGTAAACATTAAAATTAATGTCGGATTTTATAGGAGTTTTTCTAATTCTTCTAAACAAACTTGTGGCTTCTTCTACGGCGAAATCTATTGTACTTACATCATTTACTGCCACTGTTATAACACAACTCATATTGGGTAACGAAAAAGTTTGATATGCATTTTGAATAGGCACAATTACTATTCTATCTCCACCAAACCCCATGCTAGAGCCTTTAGAATTAAGAGCACCAACCACTCTATATTTAGCAGCACCTATAAAAACACTTTCGCCGGTTGGGTCTTTGGCGGGGAATAATTTATCTTTTATTTCCGAACCAAGAATCACCACGTTAGAGGCAGAACTTAATTCCTTCTCAGAAAAATTTCTACCAAGAGCGAGTTCATATCCCGCTACTTTAAGGTAATTTCCATCACCACCCATAACCATTATGTTGGGGTCTGTTTTAGTATTATTATGTTTAACGGTGCTGTTAAATCCAGCATTAACAGACAATGACTTAATTCCAGGAAAATTAAATTCGGCTACAAACTTATCTGCTTCAGATTTAGATATAGGATTAAACCTTTGAGCCCCTTTACCACCACCAGAAAACCTAATATTTTGCCCTCTATTTTTGATGTTAAAAGTATTAGCACCCATACTAGAAAAGGATGTATTAATACCCGCTTTAATTCCATCTATAGCAGTTAAAATACCAACAAGCGCCATAATTCCAATAGAAATTATGAGAGCTGTGATGCTTGCCCGTAACTTATTTCCTTTGATGGAAGTGAACGCGATTTTTAGATTTTCTAGTAGAGTCATTTGGCAGTTTAAGCATTTCTTGGCTTTTCTACAAACTTAAAACCTTTTCTCCCATCCGTATCTTGAAAATCTATAACCATTCCTGCGAAGAAAAATATTTGTCCGGCATTATATATTACCTCTATTCCATCCACAATAGCAGATCTATCTTTGTCCTTTTTTTCATCAAATCCTATCAGTAAGCCTTTGTCTTGAGCATTTTTCTGGCGGATACCAACTCTTAAAAAGTAATTTTCTGGAATTTGAAGGGTTGCTTTATAATGCGCTACTGCTTCCTTAGCTGCATCTGTAAATTCTATCATGTTCATTGGGCTGCAAGTTAAACAATAAAATAAAATTGTACATTCCATTTTTGATTCCTTAATTTTCGCAAAAAAAAATGCTCGATTTTTCCCTAGTAAGCTTAAATGCTGTGTCTGTTCATCAAACAGGCAATAAAACCAATGGCGAACCCCTCATTATTTCGAAAGAAACTGTTGCAAAACCTGATGAAAATCTTGAAAATATTTTGCTAAAATACTTTTTGAAACCCTTTCATCAACCCACTTATTACCATTTAACTTTTAGTAATAATGATCATGACCTCAATCCGGTTTATCATTATGCCAAACAATGTTTTGATAGTCCAGACTCTTTTCATATCCAAAGTATTCACTTGGCAAAACATTTATATGAAACAGCACTGCATCAAAATATTAAACCTGGAGATTTTTATGTTGCTCAGTTCAAAGACATGCAATACGAAGGCAATTTGGTTGAAGCAATTGGTATATTTAAATCAGAAACCAAAGACCATTTTTTAAAAATGGAAAGAAAAGGGCAAAATTTTGATATCGATTTTGAGGCAGGCACTCCCGTAGACAAATTAGATAAGGGCTGTCTGATCCTAAATATTGATGCAGATAATGGCTTTAAAGTTTGTGTAGTAGATAAAATCAATAAATCTGCCGAGGCAATGTACTGGAGAGATCAGTTTTTAAAAATTAAACCATGTGCAGATAACTATCATTTTACTGAAAATTTTCTCACCATAACCAAAGATTTTGTAACTAAACAACTTACCACTGAATACGAAGTAAGCAAGGCAGATCAGATAGATTTATTAAATAGGTCTGTTGCCTATTTTAAAGATCATGAGAAATTTAGTCAGGACGAGTTTTCCAAGGAAGTTTTTGGAAATGATGAAGGATTAATAACATCATTTAACGACTTCAAAACTCAAACTACCAGCGAATATGAACTAGAGCTAAAAGACGGCTTCGACATCTCGGATCAGGCCGTAAAAAAACAAGCTAGAGTATTTAAAAGTGTTTTAAAATTAGACAAGAACTTTCATATTTATATTCATGGAAATAAGAATATGATAGAAAAAGGAGTAGATCCCGATGGAAGAAAATACTATAAAATTTACTTCAACGAAGAAAGCTAAATACTTTGAACCACCGCAATAAAATTCTATATTTTCTGGTTAAAAATGCCAAGATTAGTTTTAAGGAAGCACAAAAATCTTTAGCTAACAACGAGGTATTGTTAAACGGAAATCCCTGTTTCGAAAATGAGATGGTAGGTGTATATGACGAAATTTATTGGAGAGGAACATGTTTACAAACCCCTAATAGGTTCAAATATTATAAATACTATAAGCCTAGGGGAATTGAATGTACCTTGAACCCAAACATTGAAAATAACTTAGCTGAAAAACTAGGTACAGAATACAAAGAATTATTTTATGTTGGGAGATTAGATAAGCAATCTGAAGGTTTACTTTTACTTACTAATGATGGAAACATATACAATAAAATTATCGACCCCAAAAAGCATTTAGAAAAAGAATATTTGGTTGATTTAGAAAGTGAAATAGCTTCCAACTTTAAGCAAAAAATGGAAGCTGGTATTGAGATTTTAGGTAAAATAACCCAAGCTTGCGAGATAAATCTATCTGGAAACAAAAGCTTTTCCATCATATTAACAGAGGGAATGAACCGACAAATTAGAAGGATGTGTTTTGCATTGGACAATTATGTCATTTTTTTAAAACGCATAAGAATTGGGAATATTGAGTTAAACAACTTAAAATCAGGTGAAATAAAAGAGCTTTCAATAAAAGAGATAGATTATTTGCGAAAATTAGCTTGAAAGTACCTAATTAAATGATATGTTTGATTTAAATAATTAAGAAATGGTTAAGAAATTTTTACTTATCGGAGTCGCATTTATAATTGGATTGCTATTATTATTTAACTGGTTTAAAAAAGACACCAAGAAGCACAGTCCGCCTGCAACTGCCAGTTATAAAGACGGAAACTTAAGTATAGAAATTAACTATTGTAAACCTTCTGCCAAAGGTAGAATTATCTTTGGCTATGAGGAGGCAGATGCCTTGCAACCTTATGGAAAATATTGGAGACTGGGGGCTAATGAAGCTACCACATTTGAGAACAATCAAACTATTTGGTTCAACGATAAAGAATTAGCGCCGGGTAAATACTCAATATATGCCTATCCTGGAATAGAAAAATGGGTAATTGCTGTGAACAAAGATTGGGATAGATGGGGTGCACAAGAAGCAGATGCCAATTTAGATGTATTAAGAACCGAAATTCCATCTTACAATAAAGCTCCTTTTCAAGAACAATTTGAAATAAGTTTCAGTGAAAAAGACACAAATGGCGTGTTTAACTTAATATTTCATTGGGACAAAGAAATGGTTAAAGTACCGTTAAAGTTAAAATAGATTTAGGCTTTAAATATTTTAAAATTGCCAATTCCCCACTTTTGTAGTCTGTAAATTATACTTGTTCTTAGCACTCCTAAACCATAAATACTACTTCGTTTAAAGTTTATAGAAGATGCTTCTGGGAAATATTTGGTAGGACAAGTAATTTCGGCAATTTCAAAGCCTTTCATAAATATTTGAGCGGTAATTTCATTGTCGAATACAAAATCGTCGCTACAAACATCGAAAGGGACACTTTTTAACACCTCTGCACTAAACGCTCTGTAACCAGTGTGGTATTCGGATAACTTTTGACCCATCATAATATTTTGGAACAAAGTTAACATTCGGTTAAAGACATATTTATATACTGGCATACCTCCTTTTAGGGCTCCCATTCCAAGAATTCTTGAACCAAAAACCGCAGGGTAAACATCAAAAGCAATAACACTGCACATAGCAGTTAGCAACTTAGGTGTATATTGGTAATCTGGGTGAAGCATTACCACTATATCTGCCTTTAATGATAAAGCATGATGATAACACGTTTTCTGATTACCGCCGTATCCCTTGTTTTTTTCGTGTTTTATTATGTGTTTGATCCCAATTTTACTCCCTAATTCTGAGGTATCATCTTTACTAGCATCATCTACTAAAATAACATCATCCACAATATCAAATGGGATTTCATTATAAGTTTTTTCGAGTGTTCTAGCTGCATTATAAGCAGGCAACACCACTACTATTTTTTTTCCGTTTAACATCTTATCCTATTAAATAAAAAATAATACCCAAATTAAAATTAATACCGGCAAAAGTATGGGAATACTATATTTAAAAATATATTTTCCAAAAGACGGCATTTTAACACCAGATTGCTCTGCAATAGATTTAACCATAAAATTCGGCCCATTTCCTATGTAGGTCATGGCGCCAAAGAAGACTGCACCAATAGACAATGGAAGCAATAGTTGAACTTTTTCAGAACTTAAGAATTGCTTTACATCTGCCATACTGTTTAGGCTAAGGCCGGCATCCGACATAATTACCGCGAATACATTTAAATAAGAAGGAGCATTATCCAACACACTACTAAATATACCGGTAGACCAATATACCAAACTAGAAGTAATACTAATTTGCCCCTTTTGGGCACCCGCAAATGCCTCTAATAATTGCAAAGCAGGCATCATGGTCAAGAATATTCCAAAAAACAAAAACGCTACTTCTTTGATAGGTTCAAAATCAAAATCATTACTCTCCAAAGCCTTTTTATTTGAGAATTTAAAACACATAAAGGCTGAACCTAATTGAATTATTTCTCGCAAATAGGAAATCTTCTTTCCATGATACAAAATATGAGGTAAACCATCAATAACATTTGGATCTAAGAAAACTGACCCTACACCTATTAACAACCAAATTAAATTTCTTTTACCATTAATAATTATTTTGTTAGAATAATGAGAACTCACATCCACTTCATCGAGAGCTTTATTTTGTTTTTCAAAGAAATAGAAAATCCCTAAAAGTACTACCATAGCAACTAGCCAGGGTAGCCAGAGGTTTATTAAGGTCCAGAAAAACGGTACTCCTTTCAAAAATCCCATAAAAAGAGGTGGATCACCAATTGGAGTTAGAGAGCCACCTACATTCGATACCATAAAGATAAAAAATATAATATGATACGGCTGCAAACGATATCTGTTTATCCTCATAAATGGCCTAATAAACAAAACAGAGGCACCTGTAGTTCCAATCAAATTAGCCACAAATGCGGCTAGAAAAAGAAAAATAATATTAACGGAGGCCTTACTTTCCATATCAAAAAACAAGTAGATTCCTCCACTTGCAATGTATAAAATGGTTAATAAACTGATAAACGAAATATATTCTGCGATTGCCTCAATGGGTAACACCAAGTTATGTAATTGAAAAACATAAAATGCACCCACTATAACTCCTAAAAATATGCTTATTGTTTTGTAGTAATGATGCCAAAATTTTGGAAACAAAACTGGTCCAGTTGCGATAAGTAGTAACAAAGAAACGAATGGAATTACAATCCAAGCTGGTGGGG
>JAKRSG010000216.1 GCA_022402405.1 Bacteroidia bacterium
ACCCACATACATTCTTACCCTGCTAACATCTTCGCTTATTCTCGACATTAAATCGCCAATTCTGTTATCGCGGTAAAAACTTTGGTCGAGCAACTGGTAATGGGCAAAAATTTCGTTTTTGAGGTCATACTCAATTTTGCGGCTCATTACAATAATTGTCTGCCGCATAAAATACATAAATAAGCCGCGTATAATAGCAAATGAGATAACCAAAAAGGTAAAATACAAAATGGCTGAACCCAAACTGTCGCTGAGTTGTTGGTGCAAAGAAGAATTTTCTGGCGCCTGAGTTAACTGCTCGAGATGAGATTTTATGAGGTCGATGGATTTTCGAACCAATTGCGCTGGAAATAGGGCAAATAAATTGGAGGCTGCAACAAAAATTACACCCAAAATTAGGCGCGTTTTGTATTGGTAGAAATATTTATTTAAGTGTTTTAGAGCTTTCAACCCCACAAATTAAAGGAAAAAGCACCATAAAAATGGACGCTTTTTTTTTGCACTTGAAAAACAAAAAATAAAATTACTTTTGCCCCCGATAAAAAATATTAAAAAAACCCCTTTTCATTATGGCAGAACAAGAAATTTTTACTCAGCTCGGTACATATGATCATGAACAGATCGTTTTTTGTAACGACAATGCAACTGGTTTAAAGGCGATTATCGCCATTCATAACACGGTGTTAGGTCCGGGTTTGGGTGGTACGCGTGTTTGGAATTACAACAACGAGGCTGAAGCCATCAATGATGTTATGCGTTTATCGCGCGGTATGACATACAAAGCTGCTATTTCTGGATTAAATTTAGGTGGTGCTAAAGCTGTTATCATTGGCGATGCTAGCAAAATTAAAACTGAAGCGTTAATGCGTAAGTTTGGTCGTTTTGTAGAAAACCTAAATGGTAAGTACATTACTGCCGAAGACGTTAACACAACTACTCGTGATATGGAATACGTGAACATGGAAACAGAACACGTAGTGGGTTTGCCAGAAAGCATGGGCGGCGGCGGAGATCCTAGTCCGGTTACTGCTTATGGTGTTTACATGGGAATGAAAGCTAGTGCCAAAAACGTTTTTGGTTCAGACAGCCTTAGCGGTAAAAAAGTAGCCGTGCAAGGTGTTGGTAAAGTAGGCGGACATTTATTAGAATTTTTACATAAAGAAGGTGCAAGCCTTTACATATCGGATATTAACCAAGAAATGCTCAATCATTATGCTTCTACTTTAGGAGCTACTGTGGTTAGTGGCGATGATATTTATGGTTTAGATGTTGATGTATTTGCTCCATGTGCATTAGGTGCCGTTTTAAACGATGCTAATATTGCTAAGTTAAAATGCTCTATCGTGGCAGGTGCTGCTAACAATCAGTTGGCTGATGAAAATGTTCATGGTCCGGCTTTAATGGCCAAAGGCATTACTTATGCGCCAGATTTCTTAATCAACGCCGGTGGTTTAATAAATGTGTACCAAGAACATATTGGTTACAATAAAGAAACCGCTTACCGTCAGGCTCAACATATTTACGACGTTACTTTAGAGATATTAAAAGTAAGTGCTGCAGAAAACATTCATACTCAAAAGGCAGCTATGAATTTAGCAGAAAAACGTATCGCAGATATTTCTAAATTAAAATCAACTTACTAAGATTAACACCACTGTCTAAGCAGGCAGCAAAGTTCTTTTCATATTGTTTTGGAAGGCAAGTTTGCTGCCTGTTTTGCTTATAAAATTTATGCTGAACCGACGATTTTTACGCATCAAAGCTCTACAGGCTTTATATAGTTACTCTCAGGAAGAAAATCCTGATTCGGCCATTTATAGAAGGAGACTTCTTTCTGGTCTAGAGAAAACGTATGAGCTGTACTTATTTTTAATGACTTTCCCAATAGAGCTAAAACGTTTTTTTGAAGATGAATTAGCCCTAGAAAAGGGAAAATATATTCCTTCCGATAAACAACTACAAACCCTCGAATTGTTAATTAATAACAAAGCAATTCAACATTTGGAGCAAAATGTTGCTTTCCAAAATGAGATTAACAAGTACAAAATCTCTTGGAACGGACATCAAGATTTGATGCGCAAAATATGGATGGAATTTAAGGTTCATCCCATGTTTACCGAGTATCTTAAAAACGAAACGCATTCGTTTAAAACAGATAAAACTTTATTGGCAGATTTAACCGAGTGGCTAATTGCTGAAGTGGAGTTATTTGAGTCGTTTTTAGAAGACAAATATGTTAATTGGGAAGACGACCAAGTGCTGGTTTTAAAAACCATCCAAAAAACTTATCAAGGTATGAGCGCAGGCTCTAATACTATCTTGCCAGCTAAACACAAAGACGAGGAAGAAGACATTAAGTTCTTAAAAGATTTATTCGATTTGTGTATTCAACATTCGGATGAACTGATGAAACTTATCTCAGATAAAACCAAGAATTGGGATCAAGATAGGATTGCTGTAGTAGATTTAATACTCATGAAGATGGCAGTTTGCGAAGTATTATATTTCCCGTTTATTCCGGTTAAAGTATCTATCAACGAATATTTAGAATTGGCTAAGTTGTATAGCACTCCTAATAGTCATGGTTTTATTAACGGAGTATTAGATAAGGTGCAAATAGAACTGCGCAAAAACAATAGAATTAACAAGCTAGGAAGAGGTTTAGTAGACTAATTATTATTAATATGAAATACACTTTTTTAATCCTTAGTAGTTTATTATTTTTAGGTTCATGCTCTCAATCAACGCCAGGTAAAGCAGATGCAAACTTGGTAGAAAATCCGTTGAGTGCAGACAATCCAGATGCTAATTTAGCAGAGAAGGCGCCGGTTATGACATTCAAAGAGAATATACATAATTTTGGCACTCTAACCGATGGAGAAGTTGTGACCTACAAGTTTAAGTTTACCAATACAGGTAAGAGCGATTTAATCATTAGCAGCGCCAGCGCCAGCTGTGGTTGCACCGTGCCAAGTTATCCAAAAACGCCTATCGCACCCGGAGAAGAAGGTGCTATAGATGTTGAGTTTAATAGCAGCGGTAAAGTGGGTGTATTTGATAAAAATGTAACTATAACGGCTAATACCATTCCAACACAAGTATATTTAGTAATCAGAGGCGAAGTTAAACCCGCCAATAAATAGAAATTTAAATTTTAAAAATATGTTACAGAACATTTTATTAATGGCTCCGCCGGCCACAGGCGCGCAAGCAGGAAATCCTGTTATGCAGTTTTTACCTTTGATTTTAATTTTTGTGGTATTTTATTTCTTCATGATTTACCCTCAAATTAAAAAGAACAAAGCTCAAAAGAAATTCCGCGAAACCCTAGGTAAAGGCGATAAAGTAATCACCATTGGTGGTGTTCATGCCAAAATCTTAGAAGCCACAGAACATACTTTTTTAATAGAAAGTGAAGGCACAAAATTGCGTATAGACCGCACTGCCGTTTCTATGGAAGCTTCTCAAGCCCTAAACCAACCGGCTAAAGAAGAGAAGAAATAAGCTTCTTCATGTTGGGTATACACCATGATTAAAGTAGGCATTACAGGCAATATTGGCAGTGGTAAATCTACCATTGCCAAATTGTTTGCCCTCCAAGGCATTCCGGTTTACGATGCCGACTCTAGGGCCAAAGCCATAATGGTAGAAGACCAACAACTCATCTCAGAGCTTATTAAACATTTTGGCCCAGAAACCTATTTTGCAGATGCTACCCTCAACAGAGCCTATCTTTCGCAACAAGTATTTAACAACCCCGAAAAACTCAAAATTCTCAATTCCATCGTTCATCCTGCTGTATTTAGAGATTTTAACTCCTGGCTGAACCAATACCAAGGCGCAGGGGTTCCATACATTCTAAAAGAAGCCGCACTCCTTGTAGAAAGCGGTTCCTACAAAGACCTCGATTATTTAATATTGGTTCAGGCCGATGAAGAGATACGACTACAAAGAAGCATGGCCAGAGATGCTGCCAGTGCAGAGGCCATTTTAGCCCGTATGAAAAACCAAATGCCCCAAGAAAGTAAAGTGCCCTTCGCGCAATTTTTCATTCAAAACAACAACGATTTATTAATTCCGCAGGTGTTGGAGATACATCAGGAGCTTTGTTTGCTTAGCGGTAAAAATGTTTAATCCAAGGAGGTAATTAATTTGTTAATTAGGAATAGTTGAAATTTTTGGTTTACATTTGATTTAATAATTTAAATCATTATGAAAATAAATTGTTTCAATTCTCCTGATAAATCTTTTCATGGTTTAAAATATAAAGGTTGCATGCCGCAAAATAGAGGCCTTTTTAGAGATTTAACTTTTGGTATTGAAAGTAAGTATAGTTCCTCAAACCCATTAAGCGACCAAACAAATATCAAACATCAAGATTTTGAATTAAATGATAAAGGTGTTTTAGTTGAAAATGGCGTTACCTATAATATTTACAAAAATAATTTTAATCTTTTTGTTCCTGGATATAACATTATCCTAAATATTGATAATAATTATAATAGGTTTAAAAGTTCCTCCGACCAAGAGCTAGTAGGCACAACAAGAATAGCTGGCATTTATACCAATCTAACCAATGATGCGGTAAATCATAAAATTGCTACCAAAACTTACGTAGTTAAGCCTGGAGAAATTGATAGGCCAAATCAAAGTATGTGTTTGAATGTAACACTAAATGATTGCATAAATGAGGGCCTTGTCCAACCTAAAGATTTATGTATAGTTACTTCAGCAATCCAAGAAAATTGTACTGGTACCATTGAAAATCCAAACCCAAATATTGGTAATTATTTTAGTTTAAAAACTCTAAAATTATACTGGCAAAATGAAGTGGAAAATGCTGGCCTTAGCGGAGAGTCTTTGGATCAAGCAAAGCGCAGCCTACGTTTTTATAAAATAGAAAGTACCCAGGCGCGAAACCATGTAATTTGGGCATATAATGTTTTAGCCACTTTGGATAGTAATATAAATTATACCGATAGCATCATAGTGTTTTTGGACAACGAAACAGATGTAGCATCACGCAAGCAATTAATAGCAGCCTACTATGCTAAAGGCGATTATAGTAATGCCAGTCAATACCTAATCAACCTGCCCGAAGGCACAACAGAAATTGAACAATTTAAAAATTACTACAATTTATTAATAGCAATTAGTGGGGTTGGGCGCAATATTTACCAATTAACCAGTGAAGAAATTTCCACCCTGCAAAGTATTGCCGCTACCCAAACCAGTGCTGCATTGGCTGCCCAAGGCATTCTTACATTAGTAAATGGTGATGTATTTAATAGTGTTATCGAAAGAGTGGAAAGTGAACAGTTGTTGACATCAATACATTCAAACCAGAACATGAATGATAAGTTGTTTGAAAAATATATGCAGATATACCCAAATCCAGCCAATCTAAATTTAATTGTAAGTTATGATATAACATTGCAGAAATTTAATGAAGATGCTAGTGTTCAAATAATTGATTTAACTGGTAAGCAATTATTATATAAAAAATTAAGCTCACCAAATGGAGTCGTTGAATTATCAACTTCATTGTATAGCAACGGAATTTACTTTATTCAGCTTTATTCAGGCTCATTATTAATTGATACTAAAAAAGTCATCATACAACATTAAATAATCAAGAGAGTACGTTTTAAAATGTGTACTCACTAAATTTTATGAAAAATATTGCAGTCTTATTAGTTTATTTATTGGTGAGTGTTTACTCATCAAGGGGGCAACAAGCTTTTTCGAAAATGTATAATTTATTTGGTGGTTGGGAGGCTGCATACACTGTGGTTAACGTCTCTGATTCAGATATTGTATTTAGTGGAGATTTTACAGATAGATTCGACCCAAAAATTATTGATTCACCTATTTTTAATGCAATTACTTTGTTTAGAATAAATCTAAATGGAGGTTTGATTGAATCAAAATATTTTTATCAGAATGGATATTTATATTATTCAGGTTGGGAAGCTTATGAATTAAAAGGCAGCAAGAGTCTTTTTTTTGGCAAGAATTTAATGGGAAGAAAGAATAAAAACTATTTTTATGCATCAATAAATTTAAATAATTTAGATACATTTTATACAATTCTTCTTGAGAAAACAGATACTTTGATTGATTTAAGAAAATTTATAGTTCATAATGGACAAATATACTCGTTTGGGACTATGGGTAATTATTTGGGGGCACCATTCCATGTTGCAAGTTTCGACACCACAGGCAGGCAATTGTGGTATAAAACGTATCCGAATAGACGAAATTTTGCTAGCGGCATAGCCATAGATGATGATGGCAATTTTTTGATAGGAGGAGGGGGGTATAGGGGCGATGGGGGTACTTTTGATACCTTTTATAAATGGGTTGCTAAAATGGATACATCTGGTTATTTTATTTGGGAACATCAATTTGATGATAGCGTAAAATATGGTGGTGGTCTCCCTGTAATTATCAATGGTTCCTATTACTGGTTGGGAGGTAAAAGTAATTTGGGAGAAACAGCGTATTCATTTATAACTAAAACAGATAGAAATGGCAATGCAGAATGGGGAAATGAGTTAATACGTGCTGGAAGTCCTTACATATTTTACCCTGTTATAAATGGTCTTTACTCCCCAGTTGTTGTTAATGCGAATATTTATGCTACTGGCGTTGAAGTTGAATCTTATGATAGTGGCTATACATTTAAAGACTATGTTCTTCTTGCTAAAATTGACACTTTAGGTAATTTAAAATGGAAGCGCAAATTCGGCCAATGGTATAAAGACAACCGGGCTTTTAGCCTCAGCGCCATACCCGATGGTTTTATCATTTGTGCCGATGGTAAAGACACAACCCATGCAACAGGTTTTACAGATGCTTGGATTATAAAAACAGATACCAATGGTTGTATTGTGCCGGGCTGTCATTTAACAGATGGCCTAGTTCAAATTGCTAATCCAGATGCGTTCGTATTAGTTTATCCCAATCCTGCAACTGATAAAATAACCGTGCAAATAACCGATAGCCGCGCCAAACTAAAGTCCTACACATTATATGATAACAAAGGCAACTTTAACAAACATCAACAATTTACAAATTATCCCGAAATAGTTGATATTACCACGGATAAACTTTTAGCAGGATTTTATTATCTTGTGCTAGAATTGAAAGATGGTGAAAAGGCGGTCAAGAAAATATTGATACAGCGATGAAAAAAAGTATTCTTATAAGGGTATCAAAATCAATTACAAGCTACCGGTAAAAATGAATAATCAAATCCTGAAAATCTCCTTGGTTTTGGTAATGGGTTCGGATATTATATTCGAAACCACACTGCTCAAAATAACTTAAAAAGCTGCATAGCTTAGAAGATTCTCCATTAATTTTATGGTGATATTCTAAAATAACATGTTCTACGTGCTCCAGTTTGCCTGCGTTGGCTTTTAAATCGTTTAATATTAACCATTCTGCACCTTCTACATCTATTTTTAATAGCGAAATAGGCTCTTGTAAAAACTTACTTAATAAGGTTGTTTCAATCTTTATAGCCTTATTTCCGCCTCTGTCGCTTCTAACAGATGAAAGCAACGAGCCTTTGTCGTCGTTTACAAAAAAGGTGATAGGTTCTTCGTTTTCCGAAACAGCTTTTTGAATGCATGTAACGCCTGTAAGTTTATTTGCTTGAATGTTTAATTGAAGCAGTTCAAAAGCACTGGGGTTGGGCTCAAAGGCAATAATTTCTGCCTGTGGATGAAAGTATTTATGAAAGAAAATAGACATCCCAATATTAGCACCGCAATCTATAATGCGTTCTTGGTTTTGGTTCGAACCAAAATAATAATCTTTGCTTAAAAAGATTTCTCTGAATAAAAATAGGAGGGTAGTATAATCATAAGCATGCACTTGAAAACCAAAAATATGCTGACTTATTATATGATTTTTTCTGTCGCCTATTTCTTTTACTCTTAACACAAATAGTGTTTTAAAAATATGTAGTTTCTCCTTAAACGAATAAGAAGTTTCTTTGGCTTCAAACCAAAGGCGCACCGCAGAGAGCGGTAACTTAAGATAGGCAACTAGTTTCATAAAAATTTATTCTACAATCTTAAGTTTAGCAAACTTTAAAACCAATACTTTTTTACTGCCGTCGGCAAAATCTATATGCGCTTTTCTATTGTCGCCCGAGCCTTCCATTTGTGTTACGTTTCCTTTGCCAAATCGTTGATGTATAACTTGCATACCTGTTTGTAGATTGCTGGTATCATCTGGAACAAAGTTTGGATCTACGGGAGCCTGACTAGCCACAGGAGCTTTGGCAGCGGGTCTTTGTATGTTTAGGGCTTTTTTAGGTAAACCCGACATGCTGCCGCTTCTGTTGCTAGAATAGCTTTCATTGTACTGTCCAGAGCTAGAAAACATGTTCTCAAAATGGAGGAATTGAGGATCTATTTCGCTTAAAAATCTGCTTGGTTCAGCATTAGTTAAGTTGCCAAATTTAAAGCGCGAGGTAGCAAAGCTTATGGTGAGCTTTTTCATGGCTCTGGTTAAGGCCACATAGAATAATCTTCGTTCTTCTTCTAGCTCTTGACGACTGTTTAAGGCCATCTGACTCGGAAACAAATTTTCTTCCAATCCCACTACGTGCACAAATTTATATTCTAATCCCTTGGCCGAGTGAATGGTCATTAAGCTTACATGATCTTGATCAGGGTCTTTGTCTTTATCATCGTTGGTCATGAGCGCTACATCAGCCATAAAATCGGCTAAAGTTTTGCCTCTTAATACGCCATCATCATCGGCTGTATCCGAAACGCTAAATTCTTTAATACCGTTTAAAAGCTCCTCAGTGTTTTCGTAACGAGCAATGCCTTCTACTGTTTTGTCTTCATATAATGCTTTTAACACACCACTTTGTTTGGCAATATGCATGGCTACTTCGTAGGCGTTTCTATCTAATAAAATGCGGAAGCTTTTTATCATGGTTACAAAGTCTTCTACCGCACCCATGTTTTTAAACCCTATAGAACCCACTTGCTCCATTACCTGCCATAAACTCACTTTGTGTTGATCGGCAACTAGAGCAATTTTTTCCATGGTAGTTTTACCAATACCACGAGTAGGGTAGTTAATTATACGCTTTAAGGCTTCCTCATCATTAGGGTTTAAAACTACTCTATAATAGGCTAGTAAATCTTTCACCTCTTTTCTTTGGTAGAAGGATAATCCACCATAAATTTTGTATGGGATATTCAATTTTCGAAGCGCTTCTTCCATCGATCTACTTTGCATATTGGTTCTATACAAAATAGCAAAATCTTTGTTGAGTGCTTGATGATTCATCTTATCCTGAAAAATAGCTGAAGCCACCATTTTGCCCTCTTCATTATCAGTTAAGGCTCTAAAAACACGAATACGCTCACCTGCTTCATTGTCGGTCCAAACATTCTTTTTTATTTGGTCTTTGTTTTTCTCGATGATACTAGAAGCAGCATTTACGATGGTTTTGGTGCTTCTATAATTTTGCTCTAGTTTAAATATTTTTACCTCAGGAAAGTCTTTTTGAAAGCCCAAAATGTTCTTAATGTTAGCTCCTCTAAACGCATAAATACTTTGAGCATCATCACCTACAACGGCAATGTTTTCGTTTACAGCAGCCAGTTTTTTTATAATCATGTACTGAGCATGGTTGGTGTCCTGAAACTCATCTACCATGATGTATTTAAACTGATGCTGATATTTATTAAGTACATCTAAATGTTTGGCAAATAGCTTATGTGTGTTTACCAATAAATCATCAAAATCCATGGCTCCAGCCCTAAAGCAGCGGTCTTGGTAAAGCTTAAACAAATGTCCAAATTTTGGCCTGCCACTACTGTTATCATTCTCAAAAAACTCGCTATTGCCCATGTATTCTTCGGCAGAGATTAATGCATTTTTTGCAGCAGAAATTCTACCCAACATGTTCGAAGGCTTATACATTTTATCGTCGAGTTTTAATTCTCCCAACAAGGTTTTTATTAAGCTCTTGCTATCGTCAGAATCATAAATAGTAAAGTTTCTTGGGTATCCAATTCTCTCACTTTCTACACGCAAAATTCTAGAGAAAATACTGTGAAAAGTACCCATCCAAATATTTCTACCTTCGCTGCCAATGGCATCCATAACCCTATGGCGCATTTCTTTAGCGGCTTTGTTGGTAAATGTTAAAGAAAGTATTTGAAATGGGTCAACATGATGCCTAAGCATATGTACAATTCTATAGGTTAACACACGGGTTTTGCCTGAACCGGCCCCCGCTATAATCATTACTGGTCCGTCTATCTGCTCTACTGCAGCCCTTTGTGAAGGGTTTAAAGTTTCTAAATAATCCACCTCCCAAAGGTAATTTTAAATTAAAATATAGCTGCCTTAAGATTTCAACAATTGGTTTGAACCAAAACAAACAAGTATACAGGGACTTTGTCGAGGCTCCTTCTGGTCGACTTAAAATTTTGGATATCAAATTCATGAGGCCTGGCGAGTGGGTTAGTGGTGCTAAACCTGCATCTATCATTATTTAAGAAGGGCTTCTGCAATCTCATCAGCCATTCTGGTAAAGTGAGTATAGTAGTTATTTGAAAGGATGATGATTTGTTTTTGCTGATCCAAAAAATTCATCACGATGCTCGTATACCCGGGCCAACCTCCAGTGTGGTAGCTGAGTTTTTCTTCCCCCGATATAAAAAAACCATAGCCATAGTTGGTAGGAGTGCCATTTTTTAAGGTTCTATTTTGGAAGGCTTTTTGAAATAGTAGTGGACTCATTACTTGAGGGTTTATGATTTCTCTTTCCCATATCTGTAGGTCTTTTATACATGAATTTACCGTTCCATCTCCGGTAATTCCATCCTGATAAATAACATAATTGAATTGGGCTAAACTATCTACCAAAACATACTCATTTTTATACCCCGAGTAAACATAGCCATAAGCGTAGTTTTCAATTTTTTCTTTTGCCGTTCTGCGAGAATTGTATACCCGAGTGTGTTTCATTTGCAGGGGTTCAAAAATATGTTGCTCTAAAAATTGTTGGTAGCTTTGTTTCGATACTTTTTCTATAATAGAGGCCAATAAAACATAGCCTGTATTGCAATATTCGAACTGCTCACCCGATGGAAACAAGGATTTCGGTTGATGGATGGCCAATAGTTTAACCACATCTGAATTGTAGGCAAACTGAGATTTATCCCATACTTTTTTTAACAAAGTTTCGTAATCAGGTAAACCAGAGCTGTGGTTGAGTAAGTTTTCAATGCTAATATTAGAGTATGGAAGTTCTGGGAAAAATTGTTGCAGGGTATCGCTAAGTTTGAGCAATCCTTTTTGTTCTAAGATTAGAATAGCGAGGGCGGTAAACTGTTTAGATACCGATGCCAATTCAAATACTGTGGTATCGTTTAGACTTTGTTTGCTGCTGTAATCTTGGAAGCCATTGCATTTTTGGTATATTATTTCGCCTTTATCTAATACGGCGAGGCATCCATTAAAAGGTTGATTTGCACTAAACAAATATTTTTTAAGGATTACAGAATCCATTTGTTCAACAAAGCTTTGGGGTGTATAGGTATGGATGATTTTTTTCTTGTAGGCCAATACGGGGTAGCTTTCTCCAAATCCTTCTAGTTTGGCTTTTTCATTAAATATAAAACTCAAATATACATTGGGTTGATTTATTTTACTTGGCTTTAGTTTGGCCACATACACATATTTATTTTCAGATATGAGTGTATCTATGCTCAAGTTTCCGTACTTGTGGTGGTAATTTTCAAATTCTTTTTTTAGTTTAGATTTTGTTACAAATAATTTGGCAATGCCTATCCAAGGTTGTCGCATGGCTGCATAATCATGCTGGTTATACCCTTTAATTACCTGCTGAATAACGGCTACTTTTTGAGCATGAAGGGCATTTTGTGATTGAACAGCAATCGAAAAAAGCAGGGCAAAGAGGCAAGCTAAATAAGGTTTCAACATTTTATTTTAATTTTATGTTGGCAAAACTATCTAGGTTCCATCTTTGATAATTGTAAAAATCGAAATGTAGTTGCTTATTCGAAAAATATTGGTTTGGTGAAAGTCCGATAGATTCTTTAAAATCATGGATAAAATGCGATTGGTCGTAATATCCAAAAGCATACCCCAATTGAGTTAAGTTTTCGAAGGCTTCTATGGGATGTTGCAATACAGATTTTATCCTATGTATTTTAATTAGTTCTTTGGGTGAAATGCCCACATGCGCCCTAAACAAATTGCGCAGGGTGGTAGTCGAAATACTTAAATCTTGAGCCAAAGTTTCCACATTTTTTATCTCTCCTTGCCTAATTTTTTGCAAGGCAAAATCTATTCGTTTATCGAGGCTGTCTTGCAAAAAGGTTTTGCCCACAAAGGTTTCTATGGCCTCTAAAATCTCTTGGTTACTTGATGCAGCCATCAAAGATTCAAGGAGTTGATTAACCGCTGAAGCATCCATGAAATCTCTTAAATTATTTGCGTTTTCCTTTGTTATGGCTGCTAATTTGTCTTTTAAAAACAATTGCAAAAATTCTGGCTTGAACCCAATATTTATCTCTTT
>JAKRSG010000217.1 GCA_022402405.1 Bacteroidia bacterium
TTAACTAAATTTGTTTCAATACGAAAATAACGAATCTGCCTAATTTCTATTTCATTCTTTAAATAGGCTTATTTAGTGCCATCCTTTAAATACCTGAATAACATCATTATTGGAATAATACTTGCCTAAATTTTGGTTCTAAAGTACCATTGGTTTGGGGTCAGCTTTAAGTAATTAGAATCCAGAATCCAGAGTCCAGATTTTTTAGAAGCGAGAAATTGTTGGGAAGGGGAATTTGCTATGGTCTATGGTCCATGGACTATGGACAAAAAAAATTTGTGGGCCCACCTGGAATCGAACCAGGCACCTACTGATTATGAGTCAGTTGCTCTAACCGAATGAGCTATAGGCCCTGCTAACTGCTTAGCGAGGCGCAAAAATAAACTTTTTGTTAAATTGTACAAGGCTTTTTTATGAATGATTTTGGAGAATCGTTTTTTTATTTTTTGAAATACTCACTATTAACGCTAATATTGAGCAACATTAAATATTACAATAAACTCATTAACTTATGATTAGTTGGTTCGAATTACCGGTACACGACATTCACCGTGCCATGGATTTTTACAAAAAATTTTTAGATGCCAATATAAATTTCCAAGATGCTGGCGATTTTAAGATGGCCATTTTGGGCGGACAGCAAGGTGCCTTAATTCAGCACAATGCCTATAAGCCTTCGTATGCGGGTATTTTGGTGTACTTGCGTTGCCGCATGCCTATTGAAGAACAGCTCAACTTAGCCGCTCATTTGGGAGGCAAAATCCTTCGTCCGCCTGCCCTCATTAGCGAAGATTTTGGCTATACCGCCATCATAGAAGATAGCGAAGGAAACAGAATTGGCTTGCACGGAAGTAATTAAAAACTATGCCTAAATTTAAGTGGTACTATCCTCTTTTAGCGATACCGTTTTATCTCATTTCGCTGCTGCCCATGTTTGTTTTGCATGGACTATCGGATGTGGCTCGCTTTTTATTTTTCAAGGTTTTTAATTACCGCAAAGAAGTTGTTTTTACCAACTTAAGAAATGCTTTTCCGCACAAAGACGAAGCCTGGATTAAACAAACTGCTTATAAGTTTTACCAAAATTTATTCGATACCATTATAGAAACCATTGCCATGGTTTCGCTCAGTAAAAACTTTTATAAAAAGCATGTTTCCATGCACAATTTAGAGGTTATACACGGGCTGAACCAACAACCTTTTATACTCGTTTGCGGTCATTTGGCCAACTGGGAGTGGGCCGGACAAGGTTTGCACCAAGCAGGAGTGCAGGTAGATGTTTTGTACCATCCTTTAAGCAGCAAGTGGTTCGATTGGTTTATGTATTATATCCGTTCGCGGTTTAATTTGTATCCCATTGCCATGCAAAGTACGCTCAGAGAAATGGTAAAGCGCAAAGAGATTGGTTCAGCCATAACCTTTATTGCCGACCAAACTGCTGGTCCGGATACTTGCCATTGGATGACATTTTTGAACCAAGATACTCCCGTATTTTTAGGTGTAGAAAAGATGGCGCAGAAGTTTAATTATCCCATTGTGTATGGCGATATGTTTAGAAGCAAGCGCGGTTATTACGATGTGTATTTTAAATTACTTACGCTTGAACCCAAAAGTTTGAAGCCCTTTGAAATTACCGAAATGCATACCCGAATGTTAGAGGAAAGTATCCTAAAAAAACCAGAAGATTGGCTCTGGAGTCATAAACGTTGGAAACATAAACGCAAGGTAAACCATGAAAACACAAACTAAATTTGGAAGCATAGCTGCGCTATTCAGTGTAATTTTTGCATTAATGTTAATGGCCTGCCAAAGCAAGCAAAAAGCACAGTATTTGGTATTGGGAAAAATTGTTAGCGTTCAAGATAGCATTTTGCCCTATGAGGCAATGGTTATACAAGACGGGAAAGTAGCAGCATTGGGTTCGGCCAAAGACCTATTGCAATCTTTTGAGGTAGATAGTACCCTGCATTTTGAAGACAAATATATTTACCCCGGATTAATAGATGCGCATTGCCATTTTTATGGCTTAGGAATGTTTTCGCAACGCGTAGATTTAAGCGGCAGCAAATCGTTTGAAGAAGTAGTGGCGCGCTGTAAACAATTTGCCGGAACAGAATCGCGCAGTTTTTTATTGGGCAGGGGATGGGATCAAACCAAATGGGATAACAAAGAATTTCCCAGCAACGAATTGTTAAACCAAGCATTTCCAGATTATCCGGTATTGTTAAAACGAGTAGATGGTCATGCCGCCATTGCCAACGATGTGGCATTAAAAATGGCAAATATCACAACTAGCAGCAAGGTTGCAGGCGGTTCGTTTTTGCAGATAAATGGAAAGCTAAGCGGCGTGTTAATAGACAATGCCGTAGATTTGGTGGAGGCTATTTTACCCAAGCCAAGCAACCCAGAAATAAGCACCGCTTTGTTGCATGCCCAAGATGTTTGTTTGCAATACGGACTAACCGCCGTAACCGATGCCGGCTTAGATACCGAAATTATTTGGATTATAGATTCCTTGCAACAAGCAGGTGCGCTTAAAATAAAAATAAACGCCATGGTAAGCTTAACAGATGAAAATTTAGCTTACTGGCTGAACCGAGGCGTTTACGCGAGTGATAGGTTGCAGGTAAATAGTTTTAAGATGTATGGCGATGGTGCCTTGGGGTCGCGCGGTGCTTGCCTGTTAAATCCTTACCACGATAAACCCGATGAGCAAGGATTTTTACTCACACAGTTGCCTGCTATGGAAAGATATATTCGCAAAATTGCGGCTTCCGATTTTCAATTAAACACACATGCTATTGGCGATTCTACCAATAGAATTTTGCTTAAATTATATGCCTCAGCATTGGCAGATAAACCCAATAGGCGTTGGCGTATAGAACACGCGCAGGTGATTAATCCTTCCGATTTTGGCCTGTTTAAAGCGGGTGCGGTGGTGCCTTCGGTTCAGCCCACACACGCTACGAGCGATATGTATTGGGCGCATGAGCGATTAGGATCAGACCGGATAAAAGGAGCCTATGCTTACCAAACCTTGTTGCAACAAAACGGATGGTTGCCATTGGGAACAGATTTTCCGGTGGAGCAAGTATCGCCCTTCTATACATTTTTTGCAGCTGTGGCCCGAACCGATGCAGATAATTTCCCCGCAGGAGGCTTTCAGATAAACGAAGCATTAACCCGCGAGCAGGCCTTAAAAGGATCTACTTTTTGGGCTGCCAAAGCAGCATTTCAAGAGAAAATGATGGGCACATTAACGGTGGGTTCTGCAGCCGATTTTGTGGTGCTACCGCATTCGTTTTTGCACGATGATTTGCATAAAATTAGAAACCAAAAAGCCATTTCTACCTTCATAAACGGCGAGCAAGTAAAATAAAAGTTGTTAAAAATCATTTACTTACACTTATGAATAAAAATTTGTTTGGACATTAAATGTATATACATATAAATTTGTACCTGTAAATGATACTAGAAAAAGCCATACATCAGAGTAAGTTTAAGAGTGAGCATCACAAGGTGATATTAAACTTAGTTTATACTGCAGGTTTGGTTCAGGCAGAGCAGACTCGTTTTTTTAAACAGTATGATTTGTCGCCACAGCAGTATAATGTGTTGCGCATATTGCGTGGGCAGCACCCTAATCCGGTGTGTGTGGGTTTGGTTCAGGAAAGAATGTTAGATCAAATGAGCAACGCATCTCGTTTGATAGAGAAGCTGAAATTAAAAAACTTGTTAACGCGTCAGGAGTGCAAGGAAGACCGCAGGCAAGTAGACGTAGTGATAACAAAATCGGGTTTAGATTTGTTATCAGAGATAGATAAAGAATTCGACAAATTTGAGGCATATATCAATTGTTTAGATACAAAAGAAGCAAGCGATTTAAATGCCTTATTAGATAAACTAGCCAATCAATTTTAAAACACAAAAACCATAAACAACATGAAAAATTTATTTTTATCATTAGCCATCGCAGGTATGAGTTTATCTGCCATCGCTTCAACTCCAGCTCCAAAAGCTGCTACAACTTTTAACGTAGATGCTGCTGCTTCTACTTTTAAATGGCATGCAACCAAAGTAACTGGTCAGCATTACGGTGTTGCCAAGTTCTCTAAAGGTACTATTACCACAGAAGGAAAAGCATTGAAAGGTGCTGAGATCTCTGTAGACATGAACACGATTGATGCAACAGATTTAACTGGCGAATACCATGATAAATTGGTTGGTCATTTAAAGAGTGATGATTTCTTCTCGGTAGAAAAGCATGGTGCAGCAACCATTAAAGTTAAAAAAGCAACTGCTGTAAAGCCTAGCAAAACTTCTGCAAACAACTACAGCATCGTAGCAGATTTAACTATCAAAGGTATCACCCAAGAAATTACATTCCCTGCTTTGGTTGTTATCTCTGATAAGCAAGTGGTAGTAAATGCAGATTTCATGGTTAACCGTGCTAAATTTGATATCCGTTACGGTTCTAGCAGTTTCTTCGAAGGTCTTGGCGACAAAGCTATCGCTGACGAATTTAACGTAAAAGTTCGCGTAGTAGCTGCTAAATAATTAGTAAGGTTATTAATTGCAAATGCCCGGTGTATTGGTACATCGGGCGTTTTTTTTGTGCTTTTTGGGTCCATAGTCCATAGACGATAGACCATAGTTTTTGCTCCTTCGACATTGGACATTCAGTGTTTTTTATAGGTCCATAGTCCATAGTCCATGGACAATAGTTTTTGTTATTGGACATTCCAAATATTGTGTTTTTGCTTCTTTGTTTACAGTAAAAAAATTAAAAAGCACGCTTATGTTTTTTTATTTAAGATGTTGGTTTTCAATTATTTTATTTTATTTTATTTTATTTTATGTTTGGTTTATACTATCAACTAAAATAAAGGTATGAAGCAATTTTTGTATTTAACAACTATGCTATTTTGTTTAGCATTAAATGCGCAAAACACTTGGACGCAGAAGGATTTTTTCAAAGGTTCAATAAGAATTGCAGCAGTAAGTATTTCGATTGGCAATAAGGCCTATATTGGAACAGGTTATAACAACCCAAGCAGAAAGACTTTAAACGATTTTTGGGAATGGGACAAAGCAACGAATACTTGGTTGAAATTAGATAGTTTTCCCGGCGTTGCCAGAGGTTGGGCACTTGCTTCTGCGGCTAATGGGAAAGGTTATATTACTCAAGGTTCAGATAATGATGATAATGGGCTTAGTGATATTTGGGAGTTTGATCCTATTACAAATATATGGACCCAAAAGGCGCTTTTTCCGGGTTCACCAGTCTCACAAAGTGTAAGTTTTTCTATAGGAAATAATATATATGTCCTAACCGATTGGGGTGGATTTTGGTCTTTTAATGTTGAAACAAATAGTTGGACTGAAAAAAGTACTTATCCAGGCATTGCCAGAACGGGACAAGTTGGATTTGCCATTGGAAGCAAAGGGTATATAGGACTTGGTCAGGGTAGCTCTTCCACATTTCCAATTGAGTTTTATGAATATGACACAACATTGAATGCTTGGACACAAAAAGCAGATTTTGCGGGCGCTGGTAGAGCAACTGCTGTTGGGTTTGCCATTGGAAATAGAGGTTATATTGGAACAGGAGGTACTGGGACTAATAACTTATTTAAGGACTTTTGGGAATACAATCCAAAAAATGATGTTTGGACTAGAAAGGCTGATTTTGGTGGAACTCCCAGATTTGTTGCAACAGGTTTTTCAATGGGCAATAATGGCTATATCGGAACAGGTTGGGATAATACAGGTAACAGAAATGATTTCTGGGAATATACCCCAGATACCAATCTAACCGGAATAAATGAATTTTCAGATAAATCCTCCATTGATGTTTATCCAAATCCATTTTCTATTCATACAAGTGTTTATGCTAAAAAGGCATTTCAAGGAGGTAGTATTACCCTATTCAATACACTTGGTCAACCCGTAAAAACCATTGAAAACATTAATGGAAACTCAGTACTTATTTCAAGAGAAAATTTAAATGCAGGAGTTTATATTTTAAGAGTATCAAGTAATAATGATTCTTATACCATTGAAAAAACACTCGTAGTTACAGATTATTAAGAAAGATATTATTTAAAATTCCATATACCACAGTTTTGTATCTACTTTATTCGAAATTCAGCGTTCGGTGTTCGACATTTTTTTAACCGATAGACGATAAACCATAGTTTTTACACTTAACAAAAACTATGGTCTATGGACTATGGTCTATCGACTAAAAACTATCGACTAAATTACTTCAACCTCTCTTTAATATCCAATCTATGTTTGCGTGCAGTATCAATGGCAATATCGTAACCGGCATCTGCGTGGCGAATTACACCCATAGCAGGGTCGTTGTGCAATACACGTTTTAAGCGGCGTGCTGCATCGTCTGTTCCATCTGCTACAATCACCATTCCGGCATGAATACTATATCCCATTCCCACGCCACCACCATGGTGAATACTTACCCAACTAGCACCACCAGCAGTGTTAATTAAAGAGTTTAAGATTGGCCAATCTGCAACCGCATCACTGCCATCTTTCATAGCCTCCGTTTCGCGGTTGGGCGAAGCTACTGAACCAGTATCTAAGTGGTCTCTTCCAATTACAATTGGTCCCTTTACCTTACCTGTTCTCACCAATTCGTTAAACGCAAGGGCTGCCTTTTCTCTGTCGCCCTGACCAATCCAACAAATTCTAGCAGGTAAACCTTGGAATGCAATGCGCTCCTTGGCCATATCTAACCAACGATGTAAAGAAGTATTCTCAGGGAATAATTCCTTCATTACTTGGTCGGTTACATAAATATCATTCGGATCACCACTTAACGCAACCCACCTAAACGGACCTTTTCCTTCGCAGAACAAAGGCCTGATATACGCAGGCACAAAACCAGGGAAGTTAAACGCATTGGCCACTCCACGTTGGTCTTTTGCTTGTCCGCGCAGGTTATTTCCATAATCAAATGTTATGGCACCACGGCTTTGTAATTCGAGCATTAATTTAACATGATGCGCCATGGTATCTAAACTCAAGCGCGTGTACTTTTCTGGGTCGGTTTTACGCATTCTATCCGAAACCTCTTCGGCAATATCTTCTGGGTAATACCCATTTAGCGGGTCGTGCGCCGAAGTTTGATCTGTTAACAAATCAGGCGTAATATTGCGTTCAATTAAACGCTCTAATAAATCAATCACGTTACATACTACGCCAATCGACAATCTTCTGCCCTCTGCCTTCGCTTTTAGCGCCATGTCTATGGCTTGGTCTATGTCTCTACTCATTACATCTAAGTAGCGAGTTTCAAGGCGTTTTTTAATGCGCCATTCAACCATTTCGGCAGCCAAGCAAACGCCATCGCACATGGTAACAGCTAAAGGCTGAGCGCCACCCATACCGCCTAAACCCGCAGTAACGGTTAAGGTACCTTTTAAGCTGCCATTAAAATGCTGACGAGCAGCTTCGGCAAACGTTTCATAAGTACCTTGCACAATTCCTTGCGAGCCAATGTAAATCCAGCTTCCGGCAGTCATTTGACCATACATCATTAAGCCCTTTTTATCTAGCTCATGAAAGGTTTCCCAGTTGGCCCATTTAGGTACCAACATACTATTAGAAATAATCACACGTGGAGCATCTTTGTGCGTAGGCAAAATGCCCACAGGTTTTCCGCTTTGAATGAGCAAGGTTTCATCCTCTTCCAAATCGCGCAGGGCTTTTTCTATCAGTTCAAAGCTTTCCCAGTTGCGGGCTGCTTTTCCAATGCCACCATATACAATTAGGTCTTCTGGTTTTTCTGCCACTTCTGGGTCTAAATTATTATGCAACATGCGTAAAGCGGCTTCCTGAATCCAGCCCTTACAGCTCAAAGTATTGCCTTTTGCGGCGCGTATTTCTCTGCTCATTTGGTAAATTTTTCGACGAAAATAATTCTTTTTTCTATTCATAAAACCCAAAAGCAATTATTCGGTTTTAAATGTTTGAGCAAATTTTCAAATAATGTAGTTTGCTAAAATTTCTCTCTCCTAAAAGAAATGCCATAATCTTTTCAATTTATTCAAGATTTTCTTTATTTTCGTATAAACAAAAAGTAGTTTTATAATTTATTCGATTTTTGATGCAAACTATAACCATAGACATAATAAATGACAAGGCCCTAAATCTTCTAAAAGATATGGAATTATTGCAGCTTATTCGATTGAGAGAGGAGCATCAAATAAATCAATCATCTTGGGCCAGCAAATATAAGGGCGCTATTGCAAAGCAGGATCTTTTAGATGTTGAAAATCAACTTAAAGAACTTAGAAACGAATGGGAATAAAATATATTTGGGACACCAATATTGCTATATATTTCCTTCAACAACATTTTCCAATTGCCGCTGAGAATTTTATTGATCGCTGTTTAATTGAATCGAAACCTTGTTTTTCTGCCATAACTGAAATAGAACTTTTATGCGGAAAACAGCATCAGATTATGAGATAAACGTAATTGAAAACTTCATTTCTGAATGTCAAGTTTTTGAGTTAGAAAAATCCGTTAAAATCAAAACAGCCCAAATTCGCAGAGCTCATAAAATCAAACTCCCAGATGCCATAATTGCTGCTACAGCTCTAGTGCATGACTTAATTTTAATAACCCGAAATACAAGTGATTTTATAAAAATTGATGGATTAAAATTAGTCGACCCATTCAATTTATAGCCAAATCTTTTCCGATACTATTTGATTCTAACTTTTTCTCAATACAAAAGGAGAAATCTGTAATAGGTTTTATAAACGTTTTTTTACTCTCTTTAATCCTTAAAAACTAAAAAAGAACTTTATGCTTTTTATCAGACAATAATAAATGTTGTTATATTTGTGGCCCTGAAATTTTTTAGTAAACATATCGCCATATTCTTTTTGTTGTTATTCGGACTAACATTAGTTCCGTATAACGCTATGCACAAGCATGAGCACGATGCTCACGTGGCGGCTATGTTTAATGAACAAGAGCTGGAGCTGCACCATTGCGAGCTCGACGAATTGGCTTGTCAGGTTTCTCTATTGCACGAGTGCGAGCACAAAAATCACATCACAGAAACGCACCCTGATTGTTTTTCTTGCACCTTTCATTTTATTAAAAGTTACCAATCGGCACAGGTACTTTTTAACCATATTTTGAAGCCAAATTTTGTTTCTTATTGCTTCAAAACACTACCATCAAACACACATAAACTTCCCGCAGAAACTAATCGTGGTCCACCCACAAGCCCTTTTACATTGGCTTAAATTAGTATTCACATTCCATTTTATTTTTCAGTTTTGAAACCATTTTGTTTCAAGGCTATCTTTTTATTTTTCGGGCTGAACCTATTTGCTTTTACGCTCCTTAAGGCGCAAAGTGAATACGTAGTTCAAATTAAAATTACAGATAGCCTTAGCCAAGAACCATTGGCCTATGCCACTGTTAGCATGGATAAGCAAAGGCAATCTTTCCTCAGCAATGAGCAAGGATTCTTGAGCATTCCCCATCTAAAAGCTGGCACGTATGTATTGCATGTTTCGTTTGTGGGATATCACCACCATGATATCATTTTGGATATTCCCAAGCAACTTAACTACCATGTGGAGCTTTGTCCCGAAGCCTTTCACCTGCACGAGAGTTTGGTTCAGGCCGAAGGAAATAAAGCGGTGTTCAGCGGAAGGCAGCAACAGGTTTTGGATGCCACAGAAATATCTAAACGTAGCGGACAAAATTTGGCTGAACTGCTCAAAAATATAAACGGCGTTAAGGCTATGAACTCTGCAGGCGGCATTGCCAAGCCTGTAATAAGGGGCTTAAGCGGACAAAGACTAGTAGTTATGCAAGGAAATGCCCGCTTGGAAGGTCAGCAGTGGGGCGACGATCATGGTCCGGAATTAGACCCATTTATGGCCAATTCTGTGGCCGTAATAAAAGGCGCAGCTGCGGTAGAATTTGGTCCGGAAGCCATGGGCGGCGTTATTCGGGTTGAACCAAAACCTTGGCGCAAAGATGTGGGCACCGAAGGAACCTTAAACCTGCAAGGGTTTAGCAACAACCGCCAAGGAGCGGCATCGCTGCGATTAGAATCGGTTTATGGCAAAAAAACACAATGGGGTTGGCGCACGCAGGCAACGCTAAGAAAAGCAGGCGACGCACGCAGTGCTATCTACAATTTAAGCAATACAGGTTTTAATGAACAGGCATTTCAAGCAAGTACATTTGTGGGCACTAAACGTTGGAAATTGGAAACTACATTCAGTTATTTTGCCACCGAACAAGGCATATTGCAAGCTTCGCACCTAGGTAATTTTAACGATTTACAGAGAGCCTTACGTGCAGAGAAACCTCTAATAATTTTGCCCTTTACCTACCAAGTAAATAGACCATTTCAGCAAGTATCACACGTGCTTTCATCGAGTATGTTTAGTTACCAATTAAATTCCAAAACGGATATTAAGATTAACTATACGCAGCAAGTAAACAGGCGCCAAGAGTTTGATGCAGATAGGATTTATAACCAAGCTCTGCAAGGCCGAGCAGCCATGGATTTAGAGATTCAAACTTTGCAAGCAGAGCAACTCATAGAGCGCAAGTGGCGCGGACATTGGCTGGCAAAAGTAGGGTCGAGCCAAAGTTACCAGTTTAACACCACGCAGGGTTTGCAGTTTATTATTCCGAGTTTTATTTCTCAATCTTTAGGTGCATTTGCCTTGCTTAAGTACTATAACGAAAATAGTAGTTTAAGCCTTGGGTTGCGTCACGATTGGCGTAGTTTAGAGGTTCCTACTTTTCAGAGATTGAGTAGAAGATATTCTTACCAACGTTATTTTTCGGGCTTTAATGCCGGACTAACTTATCTCAGAAATTCACCGAAATGGGGTCAGCATACCATAAGTTTACAAAGTGCGTGGCGACCACCAGCGGTGAATGAGTTGTATAGTTATGGACTGCATTATGGGCTGGCAAATTTTGAGATAGGCGATAGCAATTTGGTACCAGAACGCGCTTGGTTATTGGATTGGAATGTAAAGAAAGTTTGGCGCAATTGGCATATAGATGCGGGAGTTTATGGTCAGTTGTTTAGAAACTTTATTTACCGCTTACCATCAGCCACGCCTATGCTTACCATTCGCGGCGCGTTTCCTGCTTTTCAATTTACACAAAGCCAGGTTTTGATTGCAGGTTTTGATGCCAGTATTGCCTATAAACCACTTTTAGCTTGGCAGTGGGAGAGTAGGTTCAGCCAATTATATGCGCAAGATTTAGACCTGAACCGAGCGCTTATTTTTATGCCTGCCAATAGCATGGAGCATAGCGTGGCCTATGTTTGGGGCGATAGAAAAAAACTGCGTTCGCCCTATGCAGAATTGCGCAGTGTTTGGGTGGCAAGGCAACATAGATTTGTACCCGGATTAGATTTTATAGATCCACCCGCTGCATACGTTTTGCTGAACCTAAATGTGGGCTTTTCCTATGTGTTGCATCCCAAATGGAAAGCATGGAATGTGCACATGAGTGTAAATAACCTGCTAAACAAAAGTTACCGGGATTATCTAAGCAGGTTTAGATATTTTACAGATGATCCTGGTGTAAATTTTATTATAAGATTACAAATACCATTTTAAATTTTTTATGAAAAACGTTTTTAAATTAAACAGAATTACACTGCTTTTAGCAGGAATTATTTTATTATCGATTAATGCTTGTAAAGACCATGATGATCATGATCACGACCATGACCATGACCATGATCATGAGAATGAGTTGATAACAACGGTACGTTTAAGAGCTGTGGCCAAGGGTACAACAGATACTTTGAGTTTTGCTTGGCGTCAGCCTGCCGGACCAGGAACAGCCATTACTATTGACACCATTTTGTTGGATCAAGGCAAAACCTATGATGTGTTCACTGAAGTGTTAGACGAGAGTAAAACGCCAGTATTTAACGTTACCAATGAAATAAGAAACGATGCTAATTCGCACCGGTTTATATACACAAGTGATATAAGCAATGTGCTAATTCAAATCATGGATTTTGACACCCAAACGCCAGCTATGGAATTGGGATTACACTTTACAATTACCACACCAGACGTAATGGGCACTGGAAAGCTAAATTGTGTGTTAAAACATTATACTAGTTCTGATCCAAAAACCAATGGAGTAAACGCAGGTAGCTCGGATATTGAAGTGCAGTTTCCGCTATTAGTTAATTAATTACGGATTACGGATTACGAATTATGAATGGAAGGCAGGAATTGTCTTTCATTCATAATTATTTTGCAAAATCAAAAGGTTTCTCGCTGAGCTCGAAATGACTGTCAGTAGCAGGAAAGAACGGCAAAGCAAAATGGCGGCCTTGGCCGCCATTTTGCTTTGCATGTTTATAAAGAAACGATCGTCATCCTATGTTTGTGTTCTGTTAATCAAATTTAAATTTAGAATATTTTATTTG
>JAKRSG010000218.1 GCA_022402405.1 Bacteroidia bacterium
CACTCTTTGTCTGCGTCCGCCGCCCCCACGTCTTTGTCCGCCGCCAAAAAATGATTCAAAAGGATGACCATCGCCAAATACATCGCCAAACTGACTAAATATATCATCCATGTTCATGCCGCCGCCGCTGTAACCGCCGCCGCCGCCCATGGCTTGGTGACCAAATCTATCGTAGCGAGCTTTTTTCTCAGAATCGCTCAGCACTTCGTAAGCTTCAGCGGCTTCCTTAAATTTCTCCTCCGCTTCTTTGTTGCCGGGGTTTTTATCCGGGTGAAACTTGATGGCCATTTGCCTATATGCCTTTTTTATTTCATCGGCAGAGGCATTTTTGCTCACCCCTAAAACTTCGTAATAATCTCTTTTAGCCATTTTTTATTCGCCTATAACAACTTTTGCAAATCTAATTACCTTCTCATGTAAGAAATATCCTTTCTCTAACACCGCCACAATTTTATCTTTCATATCATCACTAGGTGCTGGTATTTTAGTAATGGCTTCATGAAAATCTGGGTCAAATGCCTTACCCATAGCCTCCATTTCTGTAAGCCCTTTTTGGGTTAGGGTGTTCTTTAATTTATTGTAAATTAACAAAACGCCTTCTTTAGTAGTTGCTATAGCCGCATCTTCTGGCATGGCAGCTAAGGCTCTCTCAAAATCATCTAGTACAGGCAGCATAGCCAATAATGTTTCTTGATTGGCTGTCTTAAATAAATCTGCGCGCTCTTTAGAAGTGCGGCGTTTGTAATTATCAAACTCCGAGTATAACCTCAAATATTTGTCCTGAACCAATGCCAATTCTTCCTTTAACTTATCCTCTTGGCTGCCATTTTCGACAGTATTGTCAGCATTTTGCTCCTCGTTTATTTGATTGGCAAAGTCTTTTAATTCTTGCTCTTGATTTGTTGTATCTGCTTTAAATTCTAATTCTTCGTGATTTGCTTCCTGCTCGTTGTGCATAAACTTTAATTTTTTTCTACAAAAGAGTCAAATAATTTGCCAGCTTGGGTAGCTGTGACAATGTGACACTAAAGGCCTCTCAGTATTTCGTCTAATTGTTCTTTCTTTAAATTTTTCCCAATGATAACACCTCTTGGGTCGAGCAAAAAGTTACTTGGTATGTGTTCTATTTTTCCAAGCTGAACCAATGGCGATTTCCACGATTGATAATCACAATAATGATTTTTCCAAGGTAGATTATCTTTCTTTAGTGCCAGCAGATAGATATCTGGGTTATTATCCAATGCAATGCTTACTACATAGAACTTCCTACCTTGTTTAAACTTTCGGTCTTTAAATCGGGCATAACTATCGATAAACGATAGCTGCATTTTCCGGCTTTCTTCATTCCAACTGGCCCAATAATGTATGAGCACATAAGATCCTTTTAAGTCTTTTAACTGATAGTCGCGCGCAAATTGCCCATCGTAAGAAAAGTTAGGAAAGGTATCGCCCATCTCCCAACTTTTCTTCTGAGCCGAGCAAAAGAGTTGGCTCAGACCGAAAACAATTAAAAGGCAAACTACTCTCATGAAATACGCGTTATATCTGCGCCAATGGCTTTGAGACGAGTATCAATAAATTGGTAACCTCTGTCTATTTGCTCAATATTATTGATGGTGCTTGTGCCCTGCGCCGCTAAGGCCGCAATAAGCATAGAAACACCTGCTCTAATATCTGGCGACGACATGGTAATACCGCGTAGTTTTGTTTCTCTGTTTGAACCAATAACCACCGCGCGATGTGGATCACAAAGGATGATTTTAGCACCCATATCGATAAGATTATCTACGAAAAATAAACGGCTTTCAAACATCCATTGGTGAATAAGCACGCTGCCTTTAGCCTGCGTAGCAGTTACCAATGCTATAGATATTAAATCGGGTGTAAAGGCCGGCCAAATACCGTCTTTTATGGTTAAAATAGAGCCATCAATCAAGGTTTCTATTTTATACGAATCTTGATTTGGAATATGAATATCGTCGCCAATTAACTCCATCTGAATACCCATACGCTGAAACATTTTTGGGATGAGGCCAAGACTTGGAATAGCACAATTTTTAATCGTAATATCGGAGTTTGTTACAGCCGCTAAACCAATAAAACTGCCTATCTCAATCATGTCGGGTAACATTCTGTGTTTGCAACCACCTAATGCATCCACGCCTTCTATGTGCAATAGGTTTGAACCTACACCCGTTATTTTGGCGCCCATGCTGTTTAGCATTTTGCACAATTGCTGAATGTATGGTTCGCTGGCGGCATTATAAATGCTGGTTTTACCTTTAGCCAAACAAGCTGCCATCAAGATGTTGGCAGTTCCTGTAACAGATGCTTCGTCTAAAAGCATATAGGTGCCTTTTAGCTCCTTGCCATCAATTTTATAGAAACGCTCGTGAGGCATGTGCTCAAATTTGGCACCCAAGTTTTCAAATCCTCTGAGGTGCGTGTCTACTGGTCGGCGCCCAATTTTATCTCCACCTGGTTCTGGTATGTATGCTACACCAAAGCGGGCTAAGAGCGGACCAATAATCATGATAGAACCACGTAAGCTGGCACCTTTTTGCTTAAACTCGTTGCTTAGTAAATAATCTAGATTAACCTGAGCAGCTTTAAAGGTGTAGGTATCTTGATTTATCTTCTTTACCTCAACCCCCAAATCGCCTAATAGCTCGATGAGTTTCATTACATCGCGAATGTCGGGTATATTAGAAATTTCTACCTCTTCTGGAGTGAGAAGCACTGCAGATAATATTTGTAAAGCTTCGTTTTTAGCGCCCTGAGGAATCAATTCTCCTTTCAGTTGTTTGCCGCCATTTATTTTAAATGTACTCATAGTTTTATTTAGAATGTAAAGGTAAATCCACCAATCAAATTAAATCCATATACGGGATAGTTTGCAAATCGCTGATATCTTCCATTGGCAATATTGTTAAGCATAATAAAGGCAGATAAGTTTTTGCTATATCTATAATCTACCCCTAAGTTTAAATCTACAAATGGATCCAATTTAACAACTTTAGTGGTGCGCAATCCATCAGTTGGATTGTTACTGCTAATACCACCAAAGCGCTCTCCCCAATAGAAAATGTCGAGTTTAACCAAAAACTTATCGCTCATGTTATATGCCAAGTTTAATCTGGTTTCTAAGGTAGGTAATGAGAAAGCTTTTTCAATTTTGCTGGTGGTGTAAGAGTTAAATTGAGCATGTAAACCTACTCTTAATTTATCGCCTGTCATGTGCTGCACTCCCAAACCTAATGTGGTACGTTTAGCATCTCCATAAACAACTTCTTGGTTGGCACTTGCACTATCCGTTACATAGGTTACTAGGTTTTCAATAGATACAGATGAGCTATTAATGTAAAAGCTTGTTTGTGGTCCGATTTCGCCTTTTAGTCCGCCATAAACTTCTATTTTATGTATGGTGTTTTTGAGGTCAAATTGAGATACAAAAGGGTTTAAAGAGTTTACGCTTCTAAAAGTGTTTGGGTTCAAACCGCCCGTTAAGCCAGCGTATACAACAAGCTTATTGGGTATTATATTATAGCCACCTTCTGCTTTAGGGAAGAAATGAAATTTACCTCCGGCAGAATCGCTACTGATGGTGGAGTTAAAGCCACCTTGTAGGTAAAAATCTTTATCAATCATAAATAGCTGCGGATTGATATCAAAAAAGATGCGCTGATAGTTTAGTTCATTGCCGCCAAATAACAATTTATTGTTGTTTAATCGAAAGGCTGTACCTAATTCAAACGGAATACTAGCATTTAACTGAGCAATTCTTGCTTTGGCATGAAAATCATTTTCATTAAAGGCTTTGCTTCTGCTGAAGTGATAATAATTGGCCTCTACTTTATGCACCAAATCTTTGCTGTCTTTCGCATGATTTTGATAAAAAGTTTTGCCATCAATTAAGTTATAAGCCAGCGTTGGATCAGCCGGAAGTTTAACAATATCATTAGGTTTTCCATATAGGTTAACTACATTTCTATGGTAATACCAATCGGTTCCATAAGTGGCTTTGCCAGTAAATTTTTTGGCATAACCGTATACGGTATTCTGAGAAAAATTATTGTAATTAACATCCCCATTTGCCGAATGATGTTTATAGAAAAATCCGGCTTGCAGGTCTTTATTTCTAACTGTATTTAAATAAATTTCTCCAATGGGCATTAAGTAATTTCCAAAGCCAGCTTTAATGTAATTTCCTTTAAGCTTAGGGAGCAACATGGTTCCCAAACTTAGCGGTTTTATGGTATACAAAGTAGGAGAGGCCGTATAGGTTTGCTCGGGTACAGAATAAGTAAAAACCTGCTTCTCAAAACTAGGTGTTTCCGGATTAGGATTCACCGGAATTTTAATAGCATCTGATAGTACAGGTTTAAAATTTTTGATAACATCAATCTGATTATCTTTTATAAGACTATCCCTGCCTTGAGCCATCAACTTATTGCTAAACAATAAGACAATTGGTAAGCCAAGCAAGTAAGTTAAAACAAGCTTTTTCATTCTATTATTTCTCACTTTGTTTAATTCGTTGTTCAATTATTTTTTTCGAAGATTCTTTTTCAGCTTTTTCCAGTTGTTCTATCTCTTCTAATTTAAGTTTACACTGATCAATAACCTCTTTGCCATCATAGTTTTCAATCAAACTTTGTAAAGTGGCTTTAGCTTGGAAATAATCTTTTTGTTGTATGTAGGTTTCGGCAAGTAATAAAAATCCTTTAGCCACCCAATATTCAAAAGAGCTAAATTTATCATTAAGCTCAAATATGTTTTTTTGCGCTGCTTTAAAGTCTTTTTTCTCGGCTTGAACCAATGCAATATGATACTTGGCTTCGGCTCCTAAAAGTCCTTTATTCTCTTTTAAAACATTCTGATAAGAAGTTAAAGCAGAGTCCCAATTTTGATGTAAAATATGATATCTTCCAATGAAAGCATGGGCTTCAATACTCCCTTCTTTTTGGGCTATGGCCGAACCTAAATACCTAAAGCTGGCTTGAGCTGCAGAGTCGATTCTACCTAAGAAAGAGCAAGTTCTCATCTGACCTAATAACGCTAATTGAAGGTTGTCTCTATTGCTGGCAATGCGTTCCAAAGCACTAAAATATTCATACGCCTTTTCGTAGTTTTTTCGTAGGTTCAGCAATACGGCACTCTGACGAGTACATCTTTCAGAGAACTCATTTCTTAAGGCATTGGCAACGTATTCGTAGTGAACCAAGGCATCATCGTATTTCTTTTGTTTGTAGTCTGATTCTGCTTTGTAGTAATTTGCTTTTAAGATAAAGAATCCGCCAGGGAAGCGTTGTATGTATGAACCAAATCCTTTAGATGCTTTCTCGTAGTTTTCTTTTTGATACAATACAAAAGCAGATTCGTAGCTCAATGAATCTTGTGTTGATGCAGAGATAACCACATTAGGCAATACTTTTATAAAGTTTAAATATTCCTCTCCTTTTCCTTGGTTTACAAATATGGTTTGAACCATAGGCAAGGCTTCTTTAGCTTCCTCGCTGCTTGGATAATTTGTTATCAATTTCTTAATCTCTTCCAAGGCTTCATCATCGCGTTTGAGGTTAAATAAAGCTAAGGCTTTGTTTAAAATTGACTGACGTAAAAAGAACGAACGAGGGTATTTAGTAATGAGGTTTTGAAAAGCAGTAACGGCCATATCATACTCTTCATTTTTAAGATAATTATCGGCAATTTCATATACTGCATCATCTATGTAGGTAGAATTTGGATAGTTCTTTTCTAGTATTTGAAGCGCTGTAATTTTCTCTGTATTTTTATTTAATAATCCAAGAATGAGTGCCTTTTGATACAAGGCATAATCAGCTCCTTTCAAATCTTTGTTGATCATTAAATTGTAGTACTCCATAGCATTGGAGTAATCTTTATCGGCAAAATAACAATCCGCTATTCTTAAAACGGCATCGGTATACACTTCAATGTTTTGAATAGGTTTGTCTTTTTTCTCATAAGCAGCAAAAGCATTTACTGCTTTAGAATATTGCGATAATTTTAGGTAATTATACCCTAAGTTATAGAATGAATGATTGTAAAAGCGCGTGCTTCTAACCTCAACATTTTCTTGAAATTTAAGTAAGTAGTTAATCGACTCATTATATTGCAAATCTTTGTAAGCTAGTTCTGCCAGCCAGAAATTTGCTAAGCCATTAATTTTTGAATCGTAATCTACCTTGGCTGCATCTTTAAAATATGATTCAGATTCTTTGTAGTTGTTGTTTAAATAAAGTTCTTCTGCTCGGTAATACGTTACGCGTTGCAAGTTGGTTAAGTCGGACTTGCTAGGCTTTTTTATGGCACTTAAAATACGAATAGCCTCACGATAGTTTTTACCGGTGAGTAAAATATTTCCCAAGTTGCTCCTGGCCTCTTCTGTAAACTTACCATCGTTGTATCTATCAATAAGCTTAAGGTATCTGTTGGTAGCTTGTGCTTGCAGGTTTAGCTCATCGGCTAACTTGGCAGAGAAAAACAAGGAAGCTTCAGCCAAAACACTGTTACTATCTGCTTGGTAGCAATTCTCAAAAGCAGCTCTGGCAGCGGTTTTATTGTCGCTTGCTAAATAACAATTGGCCAAATTATATTGTACATATTTTCCTAAGGTATCGTTCTTAGCATCTACTTTCAAAAATTGTTGGATGGCTTTATCATATGCTTTAGTCTGTGCATACGATTCTGCTAGCATAAAATAATCATTATCGCCAGGCACAACTGGTGCGGCTTTCATAAACTTCTCTAGGTGTGGAATAGCAGCAGCGTAGTTTTTAAGTTGGTAATGCGATTGACCAATTAAACCCGCTACATCATTGGCTATTTCTGGTTTTGATAATGTGTCACAAAACTGAATTACCTCTTGATATTGTTTCCTAGCAAAGTAAACTTGGGCTATGTAAACGCTAGAAAGCGGACCAAATGTTTTATGATACTTAACTCTATTAAAATGATTAAGCGCTTCATCGTAATCGGCATTCTTATAGCACACATATCCATAATAATAGTTGGCTGCATCATAGTATTTGCTGCTTTCATCTTTAATAGGTTTAAAAGCATTTTTGGCATCCTCGTAGCGCTCCACTTTAAAAAGAGCATATCCGTAAATAAAGTAATATTCTTTTAAATCAACAGCACTTAAATACTTGGTCTGAACCAAATCTAATGCTGCAACTGCCTGCGGGTTATTTTTATTCCTGTAATGGTATTTACCAATCTGAAACGGAACCAATTTACTCACAGGATAATTTGGATACTGTTTCAAAATTTGGTTCAGCCTTGGTAATGCATCATTATTAAAAAGCTCCATGGCACAAACAGCTGCATGGTAGGCGGCATTTACCTTCCCAAGTGGATCTGTACTAATGCGCTCGTACCAATCAAAATGCTTTTGTGCCGCAGCATATTTTTCTTTATCAAATAGTTCTAATCCTCTATTATAGTACTTAATTTCATCAGTAAATACAGCTGTTTGCTGCGCTTTTACTAAATTTATAAATACCACAAAAAGAAAGCAAATGCTTAGCACAATTCTCCGTAGAGAGGGGTGCTTAATATGTTTATTATTACCTTGCATGAAATTTTATACAACTGCTACCAAAACTAGGGCAAAGGGCTTTATTTAGGAGGTTCAATTATCCCCATTATTGTGTAAATAGTTGGCTTTTGGGTAGCTTAATAGACACTTTCTAAGGCTTGGGAAAGGACTATTTTTACCTTAATATTGCAGCATACATGCAAAAACAAAATTTCATACATTATTTTACTTTCATCAGTTTACTTGTTCCGCTGCTTATCCTTCAATTATTTTATCCTCAAATGGATATCCTACTGTTTATAAACAAGCAGCATCAAGCACTTTACGATGCTATGTGCCTTTATGGAACTTT
Source organism: Bacteroidia bacterium (assembly GCA_022402405.1). Classification (GTDB taxonomy): domain Bacteria; phylum Bacteroidota; class Bacteroidia; order UKL13-3; family UKL13-3; genus B1. Next base: position 7,914 of record JAKRSG010000218.1, read on the forward strand.
TTTAGGTGATGGTTGGTTCATTGTGGCTTTAAGCCTTTGTTTGCTTTTCTTTAAGCCTCGTTTGGCTATTCTTATTTTGCTGGCGTATTTGCTTAGTTCTGCCATTACGCAAAGTCTCAAGCATTTTGTTTTCTTCGAGTCTAATCGTCCGTTATGGCACTTGCAAAACAACCCTGCCTTGAGCTATTATTTAGTTCCCGGCACAGATGCTAGTTACAGCTTTAGTTTTCCGAGCGGACATACCACTTCGGCTTTTGCGTTTTTTGGCATGTTATACTTTTTTGCAGAGAACAATGGCATGCGTCAACTTTGGATGCTGTTGGCATTTTTTACAGGGTTTACGCGCATGTATTTGTTGCAGCATTTTTTAATAGACGTAACAGTAGGTGCTTTTATCGGATTTACTACGGCCTTTGTGGTTTACCAATATTTATATCTTAATGCTAAACTTGATTTTATTTTTAAGAAATGGAATATATCAGAAAAATAGTCGGTCAGTTTCCCAAGTTATCAGTATTCGCTTGGGCTTCCATTTTGTTTATTCCGTTTTTAGGAGCTGTGCATTTATTTGATTGGGATGAAATAAACTTCGCCGAGTCGGCACGCGAAATGTTGGTAACTGGCAATTACCAAAAGGTGCAAATTAATTACAAGCCTTTCATGGAAAAGCCACCTTTGTTTTTCTGGTTTCAGGCACTCAGCATGCATCTTTTTGGGGTTTCAGAATTTGCCTCTCGTTTGCCTAATGCTTTAGTAGGAATCGTTACTCTTTTGATGGTTTTCTCTATCGGAAAAAGATGGTTCAACACGCGTTTTGCTTGGCTTTGGGTAATTATGGTTACAGGCTCACTTACGCCGCATTTGTATTTTAAAACTGGAATCATAGACCCACTGTACAATCTTTTTATCATCTGCTCGGTTTACCAATTGTTTCTTTATTCAGAATCTAAAAAGGCACAACATGCTTGGCTTTTGGGCGCATTTCTTGGCCTAGCCATTATAACCAAGGGTCCGGTGGCAGTAATCATAGTGGTACTTTGTTTTTTGGTTTACTGGCTGAGCCAAAAGTTGAGAAAGTTTTTTGATTACATGCATTTGTTATACGCGGTATTGAGCGCTTTTTTGGTGAGCGCGCTTTGGTTTGGGGTAGAAACTTGGCAAAGCGGACCCACATTCTTACTAGAGTTTATTAAGTACCAAGTAGATTTATTCCTAAACCCAGTTGCGGGTCATGGACAGCCATTTTGGTATCATCCATTAGTATTGTTATTGGGCTGTTTTCCGGCGTCTATCATTGCATTGCCTATTTTGTTTAAGAGAAGTTTTGAGTCCGAAACAAGTTCTGCCGTCAATCTCTATAGGTTTATGCACAGCACATTTTGGGTGGTGCTTATCTTGTTCTCTTTGGTAGAAACTAAAATTGTTCACTATAGCTCTTTATGTTATTTGCCTATTACTTTTATGGCAGCATTTTACTTGCATAAACTAGAGCTTAAACAATTTGTATGGAAGAAATATCAATCGTATTTTTTTGTTTTTATCGGTTTTGTCTTATCCATTTTACTTATTCTAATAACCTTTGTTGATGTTTGGAAACCCTATGCTATTCCGTATATAAAAGACGATTTTGCGGTAGCTTCATTGGCCGTTTCTGGAGGCTGGCAATCGTGGGAGTTTTTGTTAGGTTCAGCCCTAATGATAATGGTTTTGTATACTGTTTACCAAATAAGTAGTAAGCAAAAGCTCGACTCACTCCCTAAATTTCTTCTATTTAATTCGGTGCTTATTCCTTGTTTGTTGGCTGTAATTGCCCCAAGAGTGGAGCAGTATAGTCAGGCACCTGCCATAGAGTTTTTCGAAACCCTACAAGATAAAGACGTGTATATAGAAAGCTTGGGTTATAAAAGTTATGCTCCATATTTTTATGGCCGAACCAAACCGCCTTTGCACGATAAGGCACAGGAGTTAGAATGGCTTTTGCATGGAGCTATTGATAAAGATGCGTATTTCTCATTGCATATAAACAATGTAGACGGACATATCAATCCGAAGCTTAAGAAAATTGGAGAAAAAGGCGGATTCGTTTTTTATAAGCGTTCGGTTCAACCCGATAGATTAGAAACATTGCTTTCTGGTGATAGAAAATAGATTCTTCGCTAACGCTCTGAATGACCAGCTACTCGCGTGTTTTAAAGGGCAAAAGGCTTATAGGCAGCATTGCTGCCTATAAGCCTTTTGCCTGTAATACTTAAATGGGTGTCACCCTGAGTGCAACAACGTGTAGCGAAGGGCTTCTTCAATTCAAAATAGATTTCCCTAGAAATTAGTGCTTAGAAAGTATAGTTAAACCCTAGTGTTGGCATAATAGGTAGCTGGTTGGTTCTGCGATAATTGAGTCTGTCGAAGAAGAAAATATTATCGCGGTTATACACGTTGGTAGCAGCTAAAATAACGCTCAAAGTTCTGTTCTTTTCGAATGAGAATTTCTTTGATAACGAAGCATCTAATCTATGGAAATACGGTAATCTTCCTGTGTTTACATCTGTATAATGAATGCCTAAATTACCATTTTGATTATTGATATTTGTACCTACGCCTCCGCTAAAATCAAGGTTGCTAAAGAATCCTTGAGTTTGGGTAAATGGAAAGCCTGAACCAAAGTTCCAACGTGTGTTTAAGTTCCAGCTCTTTTTATCGCCAAATGAGTAAGTGAATACTACGTTAACATTATGTCGGCGATCAAAGTGAGGTGTGTATTCTCTTCTTCCATCGTTTCTAGTAACAAATGTAAGCGAGTAAACAGCCCATAGATAAAAGCTTTTGTACTCATATTTAATACGTGCATCTGCTCCGTATGCCTGACCAGTTTCTTTGATTACATCGCCTCTTAAGTAGTAAGGTTTATCAAAATTACCAGAGGTGTTATCGTAGATTTTATCACGATTTATATTGGTAATTTGAGAGAAGTTTTTGATAAATCCTTCGATGTTTATTTCAATGTTTTTACCTAAATCTATCTCTGTTCCAATTACGGCGTGCTCTGCAGTTTGTCTGCGTTTATTGCTGTTTACCTCATCCGGACTAGATAAAAATCCATAGAATAAATTTACTACATCTTGGTCGCTCACTGCTGCCATTAAGTTTTGTGAGTAAGTTCCAGCAGCTAATTTTAATCTTATATTACTTGTAACATTGTATTTAATACCCAATCTTGGTTCAAAGCTACCTTCAGTTAAAGAAGAGTAGTACACCGCTCTAATTCCAGGTTCTATGATAAAGCGTTTCCAAAGTTTTCTGTATTTGAAGAAACCATGAATTTCGGTGGCAAAATCGTCTTGAGACAATTTCCTGCCCACACCATTTGTGTATTGAAATTGAGTACCCAAACCAACCGCTTCAAAGCCATATTTTACATCGTCTTTGCCAATAAAATTGGTGAAATTAATGCTGGTATTAAAGCTGCTGATATAACTTTCTCTGGGCAAATTATCTAAAGTACTTTGGTTCATTTGATAATTAGAATAGCCCAAGGTAGCATTAATTAACGTGTTTGAACCATCAGGAATAATCAACAAATTACCCCCAAATCCATTGGATGTCCAAGTGTATTGGTTGTTTGTGAAGTTAGTTTTATCATCGAAGTGAAAGCCAAATAGGTTCAGCCTACTACCATTGGCAGAAACATTGGAGAACTTTCCATAAATATCGTTAAAAGAATAGGGTAGTCCATTTACCTTATCTGCATAGCTATATAAAATAGGAGCTGTTTGGTTTAAATAGGAGCTTTTATAAGATAAAATATACGAGGAGCTACCGCCATCTTCGGTGAATTTTCTAAACGGACCTTCCAACAATATTTTTGAGCTCATGGGATTAGCAGCCACTTTGCCCGAGAACTTTTTCTTATCCCCTTCGCGGGTGCTAACATCAATAATACCACTGATTCTTCCGCCGTATTGCGCGTTAAATCCGCCCGAACTTACCTCTGCATTTCTAATAATATCTGCATCAAAAACCGAGAACAAACCAATGCTATGAAATGGGTTGTAAATAATCATACCATCTAGCATAACTTTGTTCATAACGGGCGGACCACCTCTTACGTATAACTGACCGCCTTGGTCGCCACTAAAATTTACGCCTGGTAAAACCTGTAAGTACTGAACCAAATCTGGCTCGCCACCAAAGGTTGGCAATTGCTTCAATTCTTTTTGAGTGATGGTATTGGCCGAAATGTTTACATTTTCTTTTTGCTTTTGTTTGTCGGCTTTAATTTCTACGGTGTTGAGCTCAAACTTTTTAGTTCTTAAAAATAAGTTTTGAGTAACAATTCCGCCCGGCTTCACAACAATTTTGGCAAAGGCAGAATCATAACCTAAGCCAAAACTCATAAGCGTGTACGTGCCAGGTTTTACTTTAGAAAGAGAGTAAAAGCCATTTTCATCCGTGCTTTTTCCAATCATTAATTCCTTGATAACAACATTGGTAAAAATCATGGGCTCGCCAGTTTCT
>JAKRSG010000219.1 GCA_022402405.1 Bacteroidia bacterium
GAACACAAAAATTTATCCGCAGGTTTTTATTGGTGCTAAGGCAAAAATTGGGGCCAATTGTATCATTTACCCAGGTGTAAAAATTTACCACGAATGTATCATTGGCGATAATTGTATTATACATGCTAGCTCGGTTATTGGAAGCGATGGATTTGGATTTGCGCCACTGCCAGATAAAACGTACAAGAAAATTCCACAAACAGGGAATGTGATTATCGAAGATAATGTAGAGATAGGTTCCAATTGCAGTATCGACAGAGCCACAATGGGTTCAACCATTATTAGAAAAGGTGTTAAATTGGATAATTTAATTCAGATTGCCCACAATGTTGAGGTGGGCGAAAATACCGTTATGGCGGGGCAGGCAGGTATCGCTGGTTCTACTAAATTGGGTAAAAATATTGTAGTTGGTGGTCAGGTTGCTATTGCTGGGCATCTTCAAATTGCTAATGGCAATCAATTTGGTGGTCAGTCTGGAATTTTAGCCAGCATAAAAGAAGAGGATAAAAAATGGTTTGGTAGTCCGGTTTTAGAATTGCGAGATTCGCTGAGAGCCAGTGCAATAAATCGCAAATTGCCCGAATTATTGAGTCGAATTGAGGCCCTTGAGAAAGAGTTAGCGACCATTAAAAAACAATAAATTTTAGATATTTTGTAAAAAAAGCGGGACAAATTGCCCGCTTTTTGTTTTTTTGCAGGATTATATGAAGCAAACAACGATAAAAAAATCTGTGAGTGTAGAAGGAGTCGGACTTCATACTGGCCAGATAGTAACGATGACATTTAATCCGGCGCCTGATTACCATGGAATCAAGTTTCAACGTGTAGATTTGCCCGAGCAACCTATCATTGATGCGGATGTTGATAATGTGGTAGACACTTCGAGAGGCACCACTTTAGAGCAAAATGGTGCACGTGTGGCAACTGTTGAGCACGTAATGGCGGCTTTGGCTGCTTTAGAAATCGATAATTGTGTGGTGCAAATTAACGGAGGCGAAACTCCTATTATGGATGGTAGCTCTCAGTTTTTTATGAAGGCACTTAAGCATGCTGGAATTCAAGAATTAGAAGCAGAGAGAGAGTATTTTAATATCCCTCAAAACATTTATTATACCGAAGCAGATAGAAGTGTAGAGATGATTGCCATGCCTTTAGATGATTATCGTTTAACGGTAATGGTAGATTATAACTCGCCAGTGTTAGGTTCGCAACATGCTTCTATTACTAGTCTTAAAGAATTTGAAACCGATATTGCTAGTTGTAGAACCTTTTGCTTTTTGCATGAGTTGGAGTTATTATACAATAATGGCTTAATTAGAGGTGGCGATTTAAACAATGCAATTGTAATTGTTGATAGAGTTATTGAAGATAGTGAGTTGGATAGTTTGGCTAAAATGTTTAATAAGCCAAAAGTGGAAGTGAAGAAAGAAGGCATTTTAAATAACGTAGATTTACGTTTTCATAATGAACCTGCCCGACACAAACTATTAGATTTAATTGGTGATTTGGCCTTAATTGGTACTCCAATTAAAGCTCAGATTATGGCTGCTCGTCCCGGACATGCAGCAAATGTTGCTTTTGGAAAGAAGATAAAAGCACTCATCAAAAAGACCAGGAGTACTGTTAGAGTTCCGAGATATGATGTTAACAAAGTTCCTTTGTATAACTCTACAGCTATAGAAAAAATGTTGCCACATCGTTTTCCATTTTTGTTGGTAGACAAAATCATGGAAATGGGGCAAAACCACATTATTGGTATTAAAAACGTAACCTTTAACGAGCCATTTTTTCAAGGTCATTTCCCTGGAAATCCAGTAATGCCAGGTGTTTTAATAATAGAGGCTATGGCACAATGTGGTGGCGTTTTAATATTATCGAAAGTAGAAGATCCAGAAAATTATAATACCTATTTCATGAAAATCGATAATGCGAAATTCAAAGAAAAGGTAGTTCCAGGAGATACGTTAATTTTTAGATTAGAGTTGATTGGTCCCATTAGGCGAGGCATTTGCGTGATGAAAGGTAGCGCATTTGTGGGCGATAGATTAGTTGCTGAGTCAGATTTAATGGCACAAGTTGTAAAAGGATAACACAGAAGAATGACACACAATTTATCATTTATCGACCCCAAAGCACGCATTGGAGAAAATGTAACGATAGATCCATTTACCATGATTCATAAAGATGTGGAGATTGGTGATGGCACTTGGATTGGAAGTAATGTAACCATTTATCCCGGTGCTAGAATTGGCAAAAACTGTCGCATTTTCCCGGGTGCAGTAATTTCTGCCATACCACAAGATTTAAAATTTGACGGCGAAGAAACATTAGCCATCATTGGCGATGGTTCTACCATTAGAGAATGTGTAACTATTAACCGCGGTACCAAAGATAAGTTTAAAACCGAGCTGGGTTCAAACTGCTTAATTATGGCTTATACTCACCTGGCCCACGATTGTATTGTAGGTAACCAAGTAATTATAGCTAACGGGGTGCAAGTTGCTGGGCACGTTACCATTCAAGATCATGCACGTATTGGAGGCTTATCTGCCATTCACCAATTTGGGATAGTTGGCAGAAACGTTATGATTGAAGGCGGAAGCATGGTTAGTAAAGATGTTCCACCTTTTGTAAAGGCAGGAAGATATCCATTAACTTACGAAGGTGTGAACGCAGTAGGTTTGCGCAGAAATGGTTTTAGCAACGAAAAAATTAACGAGATTCAAGATATTTATCGCATTCTTTTTATTCATAACAGAAACTTGAGTAAAGCTTTAGAAATGGTAGAAAAAGAATTGCCAGTATCTGAAGAACGCGATGAAATATTATCCTTTATCCGAAACTCTGAACGTGGCGTGTTAAAAGGCTTTAACAACGGAAGATAAACGTGGAGATTATTCTTCAAGATATAGGCAAAAAGTTCAACCGTCAGTGGATATTTAAAGGCATTAGCACTCACGTTCACTCTGGCTCCAGCCTGGCTCTCGTTGGGAATAATGGGTCTGGTAAATCTACCTTACTTCAAATTATTTATAACTATCAAACCTTCTCAAAAGGCAGTATTAATTATTGTCTGAACCAAAAGAATTTGGAGGAGGAGGATTTGGTAGGGAAAATGGCTTTTGCTGCTCCTTACCTTGAACTCCTAGAGGAATTTACCTTACAAGAATTACTAATATTTCACTTTTCAATCTTACCTAAGCAAAGAGAAGTAAGTTTGGAAGAAATGGTGACGAGTTGTGGTTTAAGCGGACAAGAAAACAAGCCTGTAAAGTATTTTTCTTCTGGTATGAAACAACGTTTAAAACTCATTATGGCCTTGTTTTCAGATACGCCCGTTTTATTGTTAGATGAACCATGTTCGAACTTAGATAATCAAGGGATTGAGTGGTATAGGGATTTGGTTCAGACACAACTAAAAAAGCGCACTATAATAATTGCTAGCAACCAATTGTTTGAATATGATTTTTGCGAGAATAGCTTGGCTATAACAGATTACAAAATCTAAATAAGTTTCATGATTTCATCGGCGGCCAATAGCGCTGCGTTTTTTTGCGAGAACATTTGGTGTAGCTCTTGGTAATCTTGCAATAATTTTTCGCGCTTATTTCCATTTGGGAGAATGGCTTCAAATTCTCTTTTTAAGTTTTCTTGGTTATAATTGTCTTGTATGAGTTCTTTAACAGCCTCTCTATTTAAATTAAGATTTACTAAAGAAGCCCACTTAACTTTTACCACAAGTGAAGCAATAAAATAGGTTAGCGCTTGCGCAGCATAAACACATACATGCGGAGTATTCATAAAGGCAGTTTCTAAAGAGGCTGTGCCGCTGCAAACAACGGCGGCTTCACTATGTGCTAAAATGTTTCGGGTTTCATTAAAGATTAAATGAGCATTCGAAATGCCTTCAAACTGATCATAATATTCTTTTCCTAATCCGGGTGATCCTGCAATAACAAAACTATATTGCGGGTAATCTTTTGTTAACTGAAGCATAGGAGGCAACATGCGCTTAACTTCTTGTTTTCTGCTGCCGGGTAATAAAGCAATCAGTGGCTTTTGGTTCAGCCCATGTGCAACTCTAAAAGAATCATCTTTTTTAAATGCGCTTATTTGGTCGAACATAGGGTTACCAATGTATACAGAATTCACTTTCCATTTTTTGAAATATTGCGTTTCGAAAGGGAAAATGAGTAATAATAAATCTACATATGCTTCAAGTTTTTTTCCTCTTTTTTCGTTCCAAGCCCAAATTTTTGGAGCAATAAAATAGCAGGTTTTAATGCCATACGCTTTAGCCGCTTTGGCCATTCTCATATTAAATCCTGGGTAGTCTATTAAAATTAACACATCGGGATTGTAGCTGGAGAATTGCTCTTCACAGCGTTTTAAATTAGCCTTTATGGTTTTTAGGTTCAGCAATACTTCTACAAAACCCATTATGGTTATATCTTTATAATGCTGCAATAATCCTGGAGCCACTGCTGCCATTTTATCTCCACCCCAAAATTGAAATTCGGCGTGAGGGTCTTTGGCTACTATTCCTTCCATTAAACTTGCGCCCAATAAATCTCCACTGGCTTCACCGGCTATTAAAAAGTATTTCACTGCAATTTTTGTTTCTGACAAAGTTAGGGAATTATGAATTATGAATTACGGATCTTTTGGGATTTGGAGAAGTTTTGTGAAATATATCTGTTTAAAAAAATATTTTTTATAAATTGCATAAAAATTAATATCACTATGGCTGAACCAACTAAGAAAAATAACAACACGCTTACTTTGTTATTATTGCTTTTGATAACGTCTTTGGGCGCTAACTTTTATCAGTGGAAGAGTCATAACGGTATGGTTATTTCTCACGGAAATGAGGTGGATAGCTTAATTACCATGAGGGTAGAGGTAGAGCGTGAATTGGGAATTACTACTGCAGAATTAGAAAAATATAGAGGCATAGCTGGTAATTTAGATTCCTTGTTAAATGATGCTAATGTTAAAATTTCGGTTCAAGAAGAAAAGATTAAGAAGTTACTTGCCAACGAAAAAGATGGCAAAAAATTGAGCGCTCAGCTAAAAGAGGAGATTGCTAAATTGCGTAAAATGCGCGATGAGTATTTGGATAAAATAGATAACCTCATCGCAGAAAACGATCGTTTAAAGAGTGCTAATGATAGTTTGAATTCTCAAGTAGTAAATTTAAGTGAACAGAAAAATTTATTGGAGGGTAAAGTTGCCACCGCATCGCAATTAAAGGTTGAATATGTAAAAGTAAACTCGTTTAAAAAGCGTTTTAATGGCAAGTATACCGAGAGTGTATTGGCAAAGCGTACCAATAAAATAGAATCTTGCTTTACTTTAATGGATAACAAAATAGCTAGTACGGGAGATAAAATGGTTTACTTGGTTATTACGGCTCCTGATGGTAAAATTTTAATGTCGTACACCAAATCTCCTTTTAAGGATAATGAGGGTAACGAACTAGACGCAACTGCCAGCTTAAAGATTGAATATACGGGTGTTAAACAAGAAATTTGCTTAACATACGAGAATGATGAGAGAATTTTAGAAGCTGGTACTTACCAAATTGGAATTTACCTTGATGGCTTAATGGTGCATCAAAGTAATTATATCTTAAGATAGTTTTTTCTTAAGTAGGTGTAATCTCTTTCTTACCATTTTTCCAATGCCTGGAGAGAGTGTTTCCAAATACTCATCTTCTAGTACCATCTCTAATTCATGGAGTAGTTCTGGATATTTTTTTACTAAATCTAAAAGGTATTCTAAAGCTGTATATCTTACAGATGGGCTTTTGTGCAGCTGTATCCAAATATTGAAACAGATATCATATAGCTGAGATTCCCATTCTTCGGTGAGATTAACTAGTTTCAAAAGTTTTAATAATTCGCGTTGGTGACCATCTTTTTTCTTAGGAAGAACAGCTAAAATTTTGGGGCAGAGTTCGCGAATTTCTGGGCTATTTGGTTGTAGGAAATTTTGAAGTATCCAAGCCGAGCGCCAACAAAAAGGCTCATGATCTTGTATACATAGTTCTAGTGCTTCAGCTAAGTATTCTGGATGTTGATGCAGGAAAGAAATCATCGTTTCTTTCCTGCTTCTAATCATACTTTCTTCTAATAAACTGGCCATTTTGCTAGCAAATTTACAAGGCCAAATTATTTACCAATATATCTTTCTTCGATGATGTTTCTGTGGTGAATTTCGTGACCACAAATGATGTATGGTAAGCAATTTACAGAGATGTTTTGTCCGTTTGCATTCCCAACTTCATTCCACATTTCGTCTGAGAAACTCTGAAAAAGCTCAATAGTGCTGGCTCGTAGCAGTGAATATTCTTTTACAATGCCTAATATTTTTCTTTTATTGGCACCGCTGTTTTTGGCAAACTCATTTTCGTCGAATCCAGGTAAAGGAGTTTTGTCTTTTCGTGACATTCTTAAAGCTCTGTAGGCAAATACTCGCTCGCAATCCATCAAGTGTACCAATAATTCTAAAATGGTCCATTTACCTTCTTGGTAACTGCTAGCCAATGTTTCGTCGTCTAAGGAGGTAACTAAATCAATGGTGTCCATCGATTGAACTTGAAGTTCGCCCAAAATGTCTTTGGTTTCTGGAACTAAACTAATGTATTTCCAATAGTATTCCGGACATTGGTCTTTGGTAGGTTTAGGTATCATGTTGTGTATTCTTAAAAAGAATTAATGTTGGTGGTCTGGACCAAATACATTGGCTTTGTGACCAAAATGATGCACAAAGTCTCTCATCTCATCACTTAGTTCTTTGTTTCCGGTGGCTCTTTCGAAAGTGTCGGCCATGGTAGCAAGGGTTTGAAACATGAATAAATTCATTTCTTCTACATTCATATCTTGCGTCCACAAATCAATTCTCATGGCATTTTGTTGCAAGCCGTCAAAAATGCTAAGCATCATTCCTTTCGCGCTTTCTTTGCCTTCAAAGTCGGCATCATCTGCATCCCATTCAATATTTACAGGCAAGTTTTCTTGGTCTAAATGAACATCAATTCGTATTTGCGATGTTTTGCTTATTTGTTTTTTTTCTATGGTCATATCTTCTATGATAAATTATGTTTAAGTTCTATTAAAAAGTTTTTGAGCGTATTGAGTTTAATTTTTATTTCTTCAGCTGGGTTATCATTAATAACTGTTAGTTTTTCTTTGGCACCTTCTAAAGTATATCCTTCGGTTTTGGTTAAGTGAATAATACGTTGTATTAAATGGATATCGTCGTTGCTGTATTTTCGTGTTCCACCCTTTGTTTTTCTGGGTTTTAAGTCGGGGAATTTCTTCTCATAAAAGCGCAACATAGAAACGCTAATATTTAGCTTTTGGGCTGCTTCACCAATACTAAAATATTTTTTTTCTATACTATCTTCGGTATTAATTTCCATGGCTAGGTAATATTAGTCGAATGATTGTCCTTCTCTAGATGCAATGGTTCTAATGGCTTGAAATTCTTCTTCGGTAATTCCTTTAAAGAAGTAGTTGATAGGATTAACTTTGTTTTCGCCCTTCATAACCTCATAATGCACGTGTGGCGCAGTAGAGGTTCCGGTTGAACCAACATATCCTATCAATTCTCCGCGGGTAACTTTTTGACCCACTCTTGCTTTAATTCTACTCATATGAGCGTATAAAGAAGAATAGCCAAAACCATGTTTAATTACAACATGATTTCCGTAACCACTTCCATTTTCGGCCACGCTAACTACTCCGTTTCCGGTGGCGTAAATAGGAGTGCCTTTAGGAGCAGTAAAATCTATTCCTGAATGAAACTTATGTGTTTTAAAAATAGGATGAATTCTGTATCCATAACCAGAGGCAATACGAGTTAAATCTTCATTACTAACGGGCTGTATCGCCGGAATAGATGCCAAGAACTCCGTTTTGTTTTTAGCTAAAACGCTCAGTTCATCAAACGATTTAGATTGTTTATTTATTAATAAACTTAGCTGATCAATTTTTTGGTTCAAGGCAATTAACTCAGCGGCATTATCAAAGCCTTCTAAATTTCTATACCTATCCGCATCGGTATTGGTTGCCTTTACGGTATTTATATCAATAGGTTCAGCCTCAAATATAGCTCTATAAATATTGGCATCACGCTCTTGGAGTTCGTTTATTAAGCCACTAATTTCATTTACCTTTTTGTTTAAATATTTTATTTGAATGCGGTATTGCTCGTTTTCTTGTTTTAAGGCTCTTTCTTTGGGCGAATCTAAAAAGGTATATACGCCAAAAGCCATAATAGCGCCAGCAACAGCTGATGCCGATAAAAAACCAAATACTCGCAACACCACAGACCATATGCTCGTACCAACTTTTTCGAAGTCGAGTTTATGTGGATTGTAGAAGTATTTTATTTTTGCCAAGGTTTCTCTTTTTTGTGTAACTCAAATTCATCTTCTTTGCAGCATGAATTTTTGTTGATGGTTCATTTTTTTTCTAAAGAAAAGAGACCGAAAATAAGAGATTCTGATAATAACTTAAAACATTAAAATTAATAAACTGAAAATCAATGTCAAAATCGAGCCAAATACGTAAGCAATTTTTGGATTTTTTCGAAAGTAAGGGTCATACCATAGTGCCATCGGCACCCATTGTTGTTAAGAACGACCCCACTTTAATGTTTACTAATGCCGGTATGAACCAATTTAAGGATTGGTTTTTGGGTAATGAGGAACCAAAATATAAACGTGTGGCAGATACGCAAAAGTGTTTACGTGTAAGTGGAAAGCATAATGATTTGGAAGAAGTTGGGGTAGATACCTACCATCATACCATGTTCGAAATGTTGGGTAATTGGAGTTTTGGCGATTATTTTAAAAAGGAAGCCATTGAGTGGGCTTGGGAACTTTTAACGGAGGTTTATAAACTGCCAAAAGATCGTTTATATGTTACGGTTTTTGAAGGCGATAGCAAAGAAGGCTTGGCGTTCGACCAAGAGGCTTATGATAATTGGAAGCTTTGGATCAGCCCGGATAGAATTTTAAATGGTAATAAAAAGGATAATTTCTGGGAAATGGGAGATACGGGTCCGTGCGGACCATGCAGCGAAATCCATATAGATTTGCGTTCAGATGCCGAGAGAGCTGTTGTTTCTGGTGCCGATTTAGTAAATAATGACCACCCTCAAGTGATTGAAATTTGGAATAACGTGTTCATGGAATTTAATCGCAAAGCAGATGGAAGTTTAGAAAAATTACCTGCTCAACATGTAGATACAGGTATGGGTTTTGAGCGCTTGTGTAGAGCCATTGAGGCCAAACAATCAAATTACGATACGGATGTTTTTATGCCATATCTTAAGTTTATTGAGCAACAAACAGGCGTAACTTTTGGTATGGCTGAACCAACGGATATTGCCATGCGTGTATTGGCAGATCATGTGCGTACGATTACCTTTGCTGTTTTGGATGGTCAGTTACCTTCTAACACTGGCGCTGGATACGTTATTCGCAGAATATTAAGACGTGCAGTAAGGTATTATTATTCGTTCTTAAATACACAGCAACCATTGTTATACAAAATGGTGAGTTTGGTGGGCGATTCTTTTGCAGATATTTTCCCAGAGGTAAAAGATAAAAAACAGTTTATAGAACAGGTAGTAAAAGAAGAAGAATTAGGCTTTTTACGCACCTTAGAAAATGGGATTAAGAGATTAGAGAAAATTGAAGGTGATATAAACGGAGAAGAGGCATTTGAGTTATTTGATACCTATGGGTTTCCTATAGATCTGACCCAACTCATCGCTCGTGAAAAGGGCTTTAAGGTTGATTTAGAGGGCTTTGAGAAGAATCTTCAGTTGCAAAAAGAACGTTCTAGAAAAGCAACTTCTTTGGAAACGGATGATTGGGTTGTGTTAGAAGAAAACGATCAGATAAAGTTTATTGGCTACGATACCTTAGAGGCAGATGTTAAAATTATGCGCTACCGCAAGGTGAAATCTAAAGGCAAAGAGCAGTTTCAATTAGTGTTTAACCAAACACCGTTTTATGCAGAGAGTGGCGGACAAGTAGGAGATACGGGTATTATTGAAAGTGCTAATGAAAAGATAAGTATATTAGATACGCAGAAAGAAAATAACCTAATTATCCATATTGTAGCGCAGTTGCCAGAAAATCCGCAAGCTAATTTTGTGGCTTGGGTAGATGTGGGCAAGCGTAAGTTAACTCAGGCTAATCACTCTGCTACTCACTTATTGCATGCGGCATTAAGATCTGTATTAGGTACACATGTAGAGCAAAAAGGAAGTTTGGTAAATAGCGAATATTTGCGTTTCGATTTCTCGCATTTTAAAGGCATGACAGAAGAAGAATGGCAGGCTGTTGAGCAAATGGTTAATCAGAAAATTAGAGAGAATATTTCTTTAGACGAGAAAAGAAATGTGCCTATTGCTGCCGCAAAAGAAATGGGTGCAATGGCATTATTTGGCGAAAAATATGGTGATAATGTTCGAGTAATTACATTTGATTCTGCTTATAGCGTAGAGCTTTGCGGGGGTACACATGTGGCTTCTACTGGCGAAATTGGTATCTTTAAAATAAAGAGCGAAGCTGCGGTGGCGGCTGGTGTTCGTAGGATAGAAGCAATTACTTCTGTAGCTGCAGAACAAATAATTGCTCAGCAAGAAAAGGTATTGCAAAATATTAAGTCTATTCTAAAATCGAATGATTTAGTTAAGTCAATTGAAACACTCTTGCAAGAAAAACAAGAACTTCAGCGCAAGCTAGAAAGTTTCGAAAATGAAAAGACTGCTCAACTAAAATCCCAATTACTGGAAAAAGTATTGGCTCATACTGGATTAAACGCTTTGTTTGCCAAGGTTAATATAGCTAATGCCGAGCAACTGAAGAACTTATCGTTTCAATTGAAGCAGGAAGTTCCTAACTTATTTTGCTTGCTGGTAATGGAAAATAATCAGAAGCCGTTTATTAGTTTGATTATGTCTGAAGAGCTTGTGGCATCTAAACAATGGCACGCCGGAAACCTCGTAAAAACGTGGGCTAAGCATATTCAAGGTGGCGGTGGCGGACAAGCATTTTATGCTACTGCAGGAGGTAATAATTTAGCAGGTTTGGATGTAGTGTTAAAAGAAGCAGAAATTTGGTTGGAAGGAAATATGTAATTTTTTTTTACTTTTGATTAATACTAAAAACATTAATCATGAAAAAAATTATTAACCTATCCCTATTATGCTTTCTTGTATTGGGGGCTTGTAAAAAGGAAAGCAGTACTCCAAAAAACGACAACTCCAATACTGGAACTACCTTTAATTGCAGATATGATACTGTTTATTCTTCTTCCCTGGGAACTGAAATTTATGAATACGATGCACAGGAGAGAATTTCTAAAATTACGCGCATTTTAAATGGTAAAGAAACGGTTGATACATACACCTACATGGGTAACCAAGTTGAGGTGAAAAATGATAATCAAACCAGTATTTTTAAGCTGAATAGTAATGGGTATGCAGATACCGTAATTATGGATTTTAGAGGCGTAGGAAGTTTAATAATTTACTACTTTTATAATAGCCAAAATCAAATTACCAAGCAAATTCAGGAAATGGAGTTTGGTGGAAATGAAATAACGTTAGAAGTGGAGAACTATTATTTAAATGGAAATAATACCACCAGTAGATTATTATTGAATGGAGAGGAATCTATTGTTAAAAATGAGTATCATCTAGATCGCCCAAATATTTTTAAAGAAATGGAGTACAAAACTCAGTTTATTCCTTCGAGTGTTAATTTAATTAAAGCATCTATATTGGATGATAAGCCTAATCAGCAATTCGAATATCAGTTTGATAATCAAAACAGGGTGGTATTTAGAAAAGTCATAAATCCTGATGGCGATGAGCAAACAGAATCTTTTGTTTGGAAGTGTAAGTAGAAGTCGCTTGTATTTTGGTGTAGTTATTTTCCAAAAGGCTATAAAAAGAAAAGACCTCCCAAGTGTGCATCGCAGAGAGGCATGGGAGGTGGGGCATTTTTTCTTTACCTAAAAATATACCCTAAACTAAAGTTAAAGTTTCTACCCATTCTAGGCAAATACAATATGTCGGTGTGTTCAAAATAGTTTGTATCGAATATATTTTCTATAGCTGCTGCTAGTTGTATGGTATGTTTATTTAAGATAATAGAGTAATTACTTCTTATGTGAAATAAGTTAAATGCAGGTGTTTTGCGCTCCATAAAGTCGGGGTTGATTCTGTTTTGAACCGCCGAATAACTATGCTCAACTTGCACCTGAAACTCGTTCCATTTGCCTCTTAAGGCATGTTGGTACTTTAGCGGACTAACCAATGGAAGCGGTTTTCCGCCTAATGTTTCGGCATAAATATATCTCAGGTTAGATC
>JAKRSG010000220.1 GCA_022402405.1 Bacteroidia bacterium
ACTGTTAAAAAATTAGACCCTTCAAAAACGTATATCGTTTATTGCAGAAGTGGAGCTAGAAGCTCGCGCGCCGCAGAAATAATGCAAGCTAACGGATTTAAAAAAGTATATAACCTTAGCGGTGGCATTATGGGCTGGAATGGTGAAATTATTAAACCCTAACAAACCTTGATACAAAAAGAATATAAAGGATTTCTGCTTTCTTGGGCCATTGGATTGGCCGCTTATTTTTTATCTCATTATACTCCTCATTGGCTCAATGGAATTCTGTTAGCTCTTATGCTAGGAATGCTTATTGGTAATTTCGTTAAAATCCCTCAAGATTTTCAATCGGGCATTTCGTTTACTAGCAGCAAACTATTAGAGCTCTCCATCTTGTTTATAGCCTTTGGCATAAACTATGCGCATGTGGCAGCATTAGGTACGCTTAGCTTCACCGCAATTGCAATTATTGTATTGCTCATGCTAATCATCACTTTTTACCTCGCAAACAAAGTTAATTGTCCGGGTAGTACCGGCTGGCTAGTTGGTTTTGGAACCGCCATTTGCGGCTCCTCTGCCATCGCTGCTTTGGCGCCAAGCGTTAGCAAAAAAAGCGATGATGTGGCCATTGCTATGGCAGTAGTAAATTTATTTGGCAGTATAGGCATGTTAGTTCTCCCTTTCATTTTATCCGGCCTGAACCTAAACACGCAGGAATTAGGGCTACTGATAGGCGGAGGCTTGCATTCGGTAGGTAATGTTGCAGGCGCAGGTTATAGCATGAGCAAAGAAATAGGTGATACTGCCATCACCGTAAAATTAGCAAGAGTGGCACTGCTCTCTCCTGCTCTTATCTTCTTTAATTATTTGGTCAATAAAAATGAAATGTCGGGCTGGAAATCTTATTTTAAACTGCCTTGGTATCTTTGGGGCTTTATTATCATAAGTATCATTAGCTCTTATATTACTTTACCAGCAGCTTTTCTTTCTTTTATCGACTTCCTAGGTAAGATTGTATTAATAATCGCCATGGCAGCTATCGGACTAAAAGTTAGTTTTAAGCAGATGTTTCAATCAGGCCAGAAAGGACTCAGTTTTGGGTTACTTATTTTTGTGATACAATTAACCTTACTTAGTTTAGTAGTATTAATAATGTAAAAAAAATGTCCGCTACCAAGAATGATAGCGGACATTTTTTTTATTTCTGAATACTCTTACAATGTATTCTCTGTGCTTGTTTCTGAGGGTGGAGTATCAAGCGTAGCTTCTACCACTACTGCTTCTTGAATAGGCTCCGGTTCTTCAACCTTATCATGCGGACGAGGTCCTAAAATCTCTACTAAATCTGATTGGAATAAGATTTCGCGTTTTAAGAGAATTTGTGAAAGCTCTTCTAACTTATCACGCTTTTCTGTTAATAGCACCTTAGTTTTTTGATAACATTCATCAATAATAGCACGAACTTCATGGTCTATCATCTCGGCTGTATTCTCGCTGTATGGCTTAGTAAAACCGTATTCTTGGTTGCTATCGTTAAAACTTACGTTACCAATTTTTGCGTTCATACCGTAAATAGTAACCATGCCATAAGCCATTTTGGTGATACGCTCTAAATCGTTTTGCGCGCCTGTGCTTATTCTACCAAAAATAATGTCTTCTGCCACTCTACCACCTAATGTCATACACATCATATTTTTCATTTGATCTGTTGTATATAAATATTGGTCTTTTGGCAAATACTGCGCGTAACCTAAGGCAGCTACACCTCTTGGTACAATACTTACTTTAACTAGTGGGTCTACTCCTTCTAAGAACCAACCTGCAATAGCATGACCACTTTCGTGGTAAGCAATGATTCGTTTTTCGTCTGGAGAAATGATTTTATTTTTCTTTTCTAAACCTCCAATTATCCTATCTACGGCATCTTGGAAATCTTGCATATCTACCTCAGTTTTGTTGTTACGAGCAGCAATTAAAGCCGCTTCGTTACAAACGTTGGCAATATCGGCACCGGCAAATCCAGCAGTTTGAATAGATAATTTTTTAGGATCAACCCCAGCCGCCGTTTTAATTGGCTTTAAGTGCACTTTAAATATCTCTTCTCTTCCGTTTAAATCCGGACGATCGATAGATATTTGTCTATCAAATCTTCCTGGACGTAATAAGGCAGTATCTAGGATATCCGGACGATTAGTAGCCGCTAAAATAATTACGCCTAAATCGGTGGCAAAACCATCCATTTCAGTTAATAATTGGTTCAGCGTATTTTCTCTTTCATCGTTTCCGCCCTGAACCAAGTTTTTACCACGAGCTCTACCAACTGCATCAATCTCGTCGATAAAAATTATACATGGTGCTTTTTCTTTTGCTTGCTTAAATAAATCGCGAACACGGCTAGCACCAACACCTACGAACATTTCTACGAAATCGGAACCCGATAATGAGAAGAAAGGCACGCCTGCTTCTCCGGCAACGGCTTTCGCTAATAAGGTTTTACCCGTTCCCGGAGGGCCAACTAACAAGGCTCCTTTCGGAATTTTTCCTCCAAGTGTGGTGTATTTCTTGGGGTTTTTCAAGAAATCTACAATTTCCATCACCTCTACTTTAGCTTCATCTAAGCCAGCAACGTCTTTAAATGTGGTATTAACATGTTGGTCTTTGTCGAACAACTGAGCTCTGCTTTTGCCAATGTTGAATATTTGTCCGCCACCAGCCGGACCACCACCGCCCATTCTGCGCATTACAAACATCCAAAGTCCGATAAGCAAAGCAAATGGTAATAACCAGCCAATAATATCGGCTAAATAATTATGTTGCGTAGCTGTTTCTGCAATTAAACGCTCGTCGGCAGGAAAGCCTTCTTGGCGCTTGGTTAAATCGGTTTCAAAACTACCTACATCACTAATTTCAAAGAAATAATGCGGACCAGCATCTGTGGCGGCAAACAAGCCACTACGCGATTTTAGATCGCTGTATTTAGCATTTTTTAAAGCATCTTTTTTGATAAAAATATCTACACGCTCTTTGTTTACAATCACAATTTTCTCAATATCATGAGAAGGAAGCATTTCGGTAAAGAACTTCGTTTTAGTAGTCTTCAAAGAAACATCATGTGGAGCCAATTGCATGGCTATAAATACCACCACGATGATACCATAAATCCAATAAAAATTAAATTTAGGCATGCCAGTAGGCGGTTTCGGCTTTTTATTAAAAGGGTCTTTGGGAGGCGTTGGGTTGTTTGATTTATTTTCTGCCATGTTCTATTTTGTTGTAGCTATTAAAGCTGCTAATTTTAAAATTCTTTTTCTATTTATTCTATTTTATTCGGGCTGAACCAAAAATTTTAGTTGAGGAGCCATCCAAAAATCAGACAATTTTACAAAACTTTTGCTCAAAAAATCGCCGACATTCGTGCAAGTTGGATTCCAAACTAACGAATCTTCATTTAATTTACCCGCATCTAAGGACTCTTGAAGACTTTGTTTGGTGTATTTATGCAACTGCTCCCCTTCTTTAATCAGTATTAACATTCTATCAAAGAAATTGATTTGAAGTTTTTCGCCCAACTCTTTCATCAGCTTAACCGACTTATCAATCCCGCAGCCACTAATGGTATGAACCGATTCGTTTAAGGCGATTACAATAATCTGATTATGAAAAATGAAGGTTTGAGCATCCATGGGCATTTCGTGGGCCGTCCAACTTTTTACAAAGGCTTGCAACTGCTCATGTGCAAATTCTACTTCTGTGTTTTCTAAAGTCCGATCGGCTGCATAAACCCATACCTTGGATAAGGCAGGAAATTGTGATAAACTATGTGTCATAAATTTGTGGTAACGAAAATACCAAAAATTAAGCCATTGCCAGTTTGTCAGAATCATTTTTTATAAAAAAACTTCTGCCCTAGGTTCTATTTGTCAAAAAAAAGGATTGGTTCAGCCAATAATTTCTAAAAAAACTTATTTTTGACCACTTAAGGCTGACCCAAAAATGCCTTGTTAAAATATATTCATGAGCGATTCACAACCTTCTATAGTAATTGTAGGAGCTGGTCCGGCCGGCTGCGCAACTTCCTTGTTTTTGAGCAAATTAAAAATTCATCATACCATAATAGACAAGGCAGTTTTTCCACGTGATAAAGTTTGTGGAGATGCCTTGAGCGGAAAAGTAGTATATGTATTAAAACAGTTAGATGAGGAAATTTTAACATCATTTGGCAATAAACCCAATGAGTTTCTGCCAAGTTGGGGTGTAAAGTTTGTGGCGCCAAATGGCAATGGCATAGATATTCCGTTTAAGCAAAACAAAACTGCCGATATGCGTCCGCCAGGATTTATTAGCAGAAGAATGGATTTCGACAATGCCTTGTTTGAACTGTTAAACAAAGAATATGCAACGGTATTGCAGGGCACAGCTTTAAAGGAGGTAAATCAGCATGCCCGTGGAATTAATTTAGTATGTGAGCAAGATACTCCTGCCGGAAAAAAGCCACTACATTTCGAGAATGTAAAAATGGTGGTAGGTGCCGAGGGCGATCGTTCTATCATTGGCAAAAAACTGGCAGGCATACAAAAAGATAACATGCATTATTGTGCTGGCATCAGAGCGTATTACAAAGGAGTAAAAGACCTACATCCCGAAAATTACATAGAGCTTCACTTTTTAGAAGAAATGCTTCCTGGTTATTTTTGGATATTCCCTATGGCAAATGGAATGGCCAACGTAGGCGCCGGCATGTTAAGTGATACTGCCAGCAAGAAGAAAATTAACCTACGCGAAGACATGCTTCGTGCTATTAAAAATAATCCTACCATAAAAGATCGTTTTGCAGGTGCCGAGCTAGAAGGCAAAATTGAAGGTTGGGGATTACCATTAGGTTCAAAACAAAGACCATTGAGCGGTAACAACTTTCTGCTAACCGGTGATGCCGGCAGTTTAATAGACCCATTTACAGGTGAGGGTATTGGAAATGCCTTATACAGCGGTATGTTAGCGGCATCGCACATTGCAGAGTGCGTAAAACAAAATGAGTTCTCGGGCAAGTTTAATTTGGCTTACGATAAAGCCTTCTATGATAGACAGTGGGATGAGTTAAAGTTGAGTCACACCATGCAAAAACTCTGCAAATACCCTTGGTTATTTAACCTTGTAGTAAACAAAGCCAACAAAAATAAAACCCTCAGAGAAACCATCAGCTGCATGTTCGAAGACCTAGACATGCGCGCCAAATTGCGTAATCCTTTATTCTACTTCAAACTTCTCTTTAATGACTAGGAAAGGGAAGAAAATTACGAATTATGGATTACGAATTACGGTTGTTAATCTTCATTCGTAATCCGTAATCAGTAATTAAACTTACTGTCTTCCGCCTTGAATTAAGCGCATGTAGTTTTGTTGTGCGGCGATGAAATCTGGGAATTCTTTTAAGGCTAATTCGAAGTTCTTTTTAGCACCCATTAAATCTTTGTTTTGCGCCGACATATAAGCTTTAACATTATAAACAGCAGCGCGTAAAGGCACTAATTGTTTTTCGGTTTCAGACAACATAAAATCTACGCTATCTGTGCTATTAACCATTTTCTCTTCCAGTAATTTTACAGAAGCCGCTGCCGCTTTATTTTCGCCAGCTGCCACTTGTATAGTAGCCACTTGATATAAGTAAGTAATTTTACCCGTGCTAGCATACAGTTTATTATAAAAATCTAATAACTCTAAGCCTTTACCAGCTTCTTGAAGGCACAATGCTTTAAGCTGCAAAAACTTTTCTTCATTTGGTCGACGAGCTAATACCTTATCGGTATAAATTTCTGTAGCCGCATAATTTCTAACAGAAGCATACAATTCTGGCAAGGTATCAAGGTAAGGCTGACGGGTGCTATCCGCTTGCAAAATGGCCTGAGCCGCCACAATAGCCGTTGGATAATCTTTAACCTCCATGCTATGTAAATAAAGCTTTTCATAATCTACCTGCGGTGCATGGTTAGAATTATTACAAGCAAACAAAAAAACTACGGCTAAGCCAACAAAAAGTCTTTGAATCATAATTGGATAAATAAATGTGGTGCAAAATAAAGGTTTAAAGTTAAATTCTAAATTCAGGAGCTTATTTTTTGGTTAGTTGGGAGGTTTGGGGGTTTGTTGGTTTGCTTTGGGCTGAACCGAAATGTAAGGTCATGCAGAGTATCAGCGAAGAATCTCAATATTTATCCCGGACACCTTTAAATTTAATATTATTTTGTTTTTAAATTATCAGAATAACTTTATATTTGACACAATATGTCAACAATATTTTTGTCAACAGAAACCACAGGAGAGAAATTAAGGAGTATTAGAGAAGAAAAAGAGCTTCCGTTGCGTAAAGTTGCTTCCTTACTTGATATTGATGTTGCTATATTGAGCAAAATGGAACGTGGTGAAAGGAGAATTACAAAAGAAGTAGTTTTGAAACTTGCCGACATATACAACTATAACGCAGACGACCTGTTAGTTTTATTCCTAAGCGACAAGATTTTATATGAAATTCAAGACGAAGACTTAGGGATTGAAGCTCTGAAAGTAGCAGAAAAGAGAGCCAAATATATTAAAGCTAATAAAAAGAAATGACTATAAAAGAACTAAAAAAGAGATGGGAAGAATTTGGCGGTATTCCGACAAATTCAGATGTTGAAATTGAAGTTAATTTCTATTATTGGGAAAAAGGTACTTATCGTTTTGATATTTGGAATTGGTTTGATGAAAAATTTCCAAATGGAATCGCTGAATATGTAATTTAAATTTAGTTTATGGCAACAAAATCAAATAAAGCATTTAATAATTTACCTATTCTCCCTCCCAAAAAATCTTTGGTGGAAACAATTGCTATTCTCAAGCAAGAGAGCAAATCTGCAGTAGCACTGGCCGAATTAAAAGGACTTACTAAAACATTACCCAATCCAAATATTCTCATCAATGCTGTGATTTTAAAAGAAGCACAAGCAAGTTCTGGTATTGAGAATGTGATTACCACTCAGGATAAACTTTACCAGGCCTTATATGCCAAATCTGCTAAACCTGATATAGCAACCAAAGAGGTTTTACGATATAGAGAAGCCCTTCTAATGGGTACACGCTTAATCAAAGAAAAGGGGTTTCTTAATACCAATGGAATAATTGCTATTCAAAAAGAATTGGAAGAAAATAACGCTGGATTGAGAAAGCTCCCGGGAACAGCTTTAATCAACGATTTGACCAATGAAGTAATTTACACTCCTCCTGATAATTTCGATACGATTAGTGACTTAATGAAAAATCTTGAAGAGTATATCAATACTGATGAAGATGATGTGTCTCCATTAATCAAGTTAGCTATTCAACATTATCAATTTGAAAGCATTCATCCGTTTTATGATGGAAATGGCAGAACAGGAAGAATTATTAATGTCATGTATTTGATTTTGAAAGGACTTTTAAACGAACCTGTATTGTATTTGAGTTCTTATATTATCCAAAACAAGGGAGATTACTATCGATTATTACAGGAAATTAGGACTAAAAACAACTGGGAGGATTGGATTCTTTATATGCTCAAAGGCATAGAGCAGACAGCTCAAAGCACAATTGAGCAAATCAAAAAAATCAACCTACTATTCAATGAAACACAAAGGTTGGTGCAGGATAAATTACCTAGAATCTATTCAAAAGATTTGATAGAGCAGCTTTTTATTCATCCGTATTGCAAGATTGAGTTTTTGGTGGAAAATCTAAAACTAAATAGAAAAACCGCGGGAAGTTATTTGAAAAATCTTGAAGATTTGGAGATATTGGCAGCAGAGATGAAGGGAAAAGAAGTGATTTACGTGAATACTGAGCTTTATAAATTGCTTAAAAGAGGAACTTAATAACGTGGGTAAACTTTACTCACGTCATTAAAACATGGGTAAAAAAATAAAAAAAACGGACACGTTTTAAAAACGTGAGAAATTTTGGGACATAAAAATGAGCAAATCCAAAAACATTTGGATGGATTTCATCAAATTGGAGTTAAATTAAGCAGATTTTGCATCACAACCTATTTGTTATAAGGAAAAGTAAAAGAATAATATTTACATTTGACAATCATTGAAAGTAATATCAATTGAGTTAGCAAGAGTAAAGTCAAGAATTTAATTAATGCAAATCCTTCATAAAATAGATCACTTCCTTTTTACCATATTCCCTGAATTAATGGGGGGGGGGTAATAATTTAATAATCAACACATTAGAACAGTACTATACTTTTGGACCATTTAAACCTAAAGTAACAATTGAAAATGATTGGATAAAAATTGAAATAGATACATCTACCATCATTTCTCAGGAGGCTGACTATAGAAATGTAGTTGGATTATGTGAAAAAGGGAAATACACTCAAGCCAAACCAATACTAAAAGATCTTATTGAAAAAAATCCATCAAATTCGGAATACCACCGAGTAATGGGTCAGATTTTGTCGGAAGAAGGAGACCAAGAAGAAGCAATAAATTGCTTAATAGATGCTTTACGTTGGGATTCTAAAAACGGATGGGCATTACTTATGTTGGGGAATATTTTTTCAAAATTCAAGAATGATATTCCTACTGCAATGAAGTATTATGACCAAGCTCTCATTGCAAACCCTAATGACTATATTACTATAAATAATATTGGTGCCAATCTTTTACAAGAGGGCAAGCTAGAAGAGGCAAAAAAATACTTTTGGGAAGCCTTGAGTATAAATGATAAATATCCAAATACACATTATGCTATAGGCCTAATTTCCAAAATGGAGGGAGACTTACCGTCTGCTTTTTACAGCACAATTCGGGCAATAAAGCTGAATACAAACAGAGATGTGCTTTATCAAAATTCGGTTCGGAATGCATTCGAGATCGCAAAAGATCTTATATCATCAGATTCAGGTAAAAAAATTTATCGTGAATTTAGACACAAACTAGAATTTGAAGGCGATAAGAAAATTGATATTATTCAAGATGAAGAAATTCCAACCGCTGCAAAGTTTGAATTTGCAGAAAATTATGATAGAGAAGTTCATATAGTTAGGTTTAAACCAAGTTATCCCGCTAATGAACATTTAATAATGCACGAATTGGTTCATCTCGACTTAGTAATTCAAGCTAGAAAATTAGGTATAAACCAATTATTCATCTCAAATAAAAGTCACAAATCTACATTTGTAAAAAGCTTAGATACCACCATTAAGAAATTTTCTAAAATGGGGATGTCTGAAAAGTCAATTGAAGAATATTGTAATAACATATTTGAGGGATTAAACAGACAAATTTTCAACACCCCCATAGATCTCTTTATAGAACAATTTTTATTCAATGAATTTCCAGCACTAAGACCCTACCAGTTTCTCTCTCTTGATAGCATTTTGCAGGAGGGTTTGAAAGCTGTAACTGACAAAAATATTGTAGAACTTTCCCCGAAGGATATTCTTTCAAAAAGTAAAGTATACAACCTGGTAAATGCACTTCAATTTAAAGATTTATTCGGTTTTGATTTCATAAAAGACTTTAACGCTACACCTAACGAATTAAATTATGCGAATAACTTCTATAATGAATTCCTAGAATACAAGGATGACAAAGAACCTGCAGAAGAATATGAATTGATCTTGCATTGGGCTGAGGATTTAAAACTAGATAAAAACTTTGAGTTAGTAAATGAGATTGAATTTAGAACAAAACGAACTAACGTAGACAATCTATTAAAATCTATTGAAAAAGACCCTTACGACTTAGAATCAAAAGATCCCTTCAAAGCTAGGGAAATGAAAAAATTCCAAGCATCGCAAGAAAGTATAGGTACAAACATGGCAGTAGCAATGTTTATGGTAGATGCATTGAAATTCTTTGAAGGAAAACCTGTAGATTTAATAAAGAAAATAGCATTTGAAATAGCTATGCAAGGAACACAAGGTTATAGGCCAGATAAAGAGAATTACAAAATCAGTTCTATAGAAGGGAAGTCATTTTCTGGCTACCATATTTTAGCCTATTACTATGTTAGTTGGGCATTAGCCATTCCAGAGATGCTATATCAATTACAATTGCCATATGATGAAGAATACAAACTAGCATTGACAATGCATAAAGCGAACAAGCAATGAAAGATATAGATGAAATTACTAACGCACTATTAGAATTTAGAAATGAACGAGACTGGGAACAATTTCATAACCCAAAAGATTTAGCTATTGCTATCAATGTTGAAGCTGCTGAATTGCTTGAACTATTTCTTTGGAAAAATGCTGAGGAAGCAAATGCTAAGAAAGTAAAAGAAGAATTAGCAGATATATTTTCATACGCATTCCTACTTGCAGAAAAATACAACTTAAATGTAAGAGAAATTGTGCTAGAAAAAATCAAAAAAAATGGAGAAAAATATCCTGTAGATAAAGCCAAAGGAAGTGCTAAAAAGTATAATGAGTTGTAAAACAAAATAATATTAGCCCAACTTAACATGAATAAAATAGATACGCTAAATCATATTGAAATCGATCTAACAAAATACCCTTTTAAAAAAGAAGTTTTAGGAGAAATACATGAAAACCGTTGGGTAAAAAACCAATGGCCGCTTGTATATATCATCCAAAACGACACTCAAAAAATCGCTTACGTGGGTGAATCAACTAATGCGAAAAACCGAATAAACAATCATCTAGCAAATAATCAGCGTAATATATTAAACACAATTACACTTATTGGTAGCAGCCGATTCAATAAATCTGCAACTTTAGATATTGAATCAAAATTAATAGAATATTTATCTGCCGAAACAACATTCAAGTTACAAAATGGAAATGCTGGTTTGTCTTCAGGACATAATTATTACGAAAAGCCATACTATCAAGAACTATTCAATGAAATTTGGCTCAGGTTAAGGGAGGAAAAAATAGTCACAAAATCGCTGAAAGAAATTCAGAATTCTGACTTATTCAAATATTCACCTTACAAAGCATTATCACCTGACCAACATCACTCAATAATGGAAATTTTGCGTGCATTAAATACCACAAAAAAACAAAGAATTTTTGTTGAGGGAAGTGCAGGAACAGGTAAAACAATTTTAGCAACTTACTTAATTAAACTTCTAAATTCACCTTTACCAGAAAATGATGAATTAGAAGAATTAGAAGGAGCCAAATTCACAGAATACGAATTGCTTCGAGAATTTCATTCAAAACACAAAAAACCAAAGATTGCATTGGTAGTACCTATGACATCTTTAAGGAATAGCCTTAAAACTGTTTTCCGCGCAATTGCTGGATTATCACCAAAAATGGTCATTGGCCCTTCTGATGTAGTAAAAGAAAGTTATGATCTATTAATAATTGACGAATCACATAGATTAGCACAAAGAAAAAACATTCCCAACTACGGTACATTTGATGCCATTAACAGAAAACTTGGTTTAGGGAATGAAGGAACTCAACTGGATTGGATACTTATGAATAGTAAGAGTCAGTTATTCTTTTATGATTATGCACAATCAATAAAACCTTCTGATATTCCAAAAGAAACTTTCGATAATCTCAAAAAAAAATCCATTCCTCCAATTAAGTTAACTTCACAGATGCGTGTTTCTGCAGGCACCGATTACATTAATTTTGTAGACTCCCTTTTAAAATGCAAACCAACTAATCATATAGATATTCCTGAATCTTACGACTTAATCCATTTTACTTCATTTGCAGAGTTCTATGAAGCAATTAATAAAAAGGAATTAGAATATGGCTTATGCAGAATGATTGCTGGATATTCTTGGCCATGGATTTCAAAAACCAACAAAACACTCTACGATATAAATATTGAAGGATTTTCTTTACAATGGAATAACACTCATGTCGATTGGATAAATTCTGCAAATCCCAAAATCGAAGTAGGTTGTATTCATACAACACAAGGATATGATTTAAATTATGCTGGGATAATTATTGGTTATGAAATGACATACAACCCAAATCTCAACAGAATTGAAATAGTTGAAAAAAACTACCATGATAGAAACGGTAGTGCGGGAATCAAAGATCCAGAAAAGCTCAAAGAATACATAATCAACATCTATAAAACCATAATGTATAGAGGAATTAAAGGAACATTTATTTATGTATGTGATCCAAAACTCAGAAAATACATTAGTAAATGGGTTAAAACAATTACTCCAATACAAAAGAATACTATATCAGAACCCAAATTTAAAAAAATAG
>JAKRSG010000023.1 GCA_022402405.1 Bacteroidia bacterium
CTGCTGATGGTAAATCTAAGCCCTGGAGCTATGTAGAAAAAGCTCATTACAATTGTGCGTCTTGGGCTGGCGGCCCTTTTACTCGTCCGTATTCGTATTATGAGCCCTTTATAGACAACGACGATAATATATTTGTACGAGGAGGTAAATACTTTGACCCTTTATATATTACAGCGATTTCATGTGTAGAAAATGGAGGGGATGTTCAGTTTTTATTTACGAAAAATGGCACTCCCGTTACTAGCTTTGGTACAGGTGGAAAAATAATTAATAGTACAAAACTTTTAAAAACTAGCACCTTATCTCTTGGAGATAAGGTATTAAGTTTTTCAATGGGTAATACCAGTAATAGTTATGTAATTTATAAGAACTTAAGAAATGGAAGTCCTAATGGAACTTTTGGAAACGGAGGAAAAACATTATTCTATCAATCTCTCATAAAATTAGCTCAACCTATTAACCCTTATCATAGTTGCTTTCTTAGCGACTCTTCATTTTTAATCGGTTTTTTACATAATGATAGTATATTTTTTTCTAAGCATTTTATTCGTAAAGACGAGTTTGTTAGCTTTTCACTACTTAGCAAAAATGTTGGCTTAGTATTCGACACATTTCGCCTATCTCCCGCAGCTAGCCCCGGAATTAAATCGTTTAGATGGAACATCCCAGGTGCTATCTATATAAATGGCACAGATTCTAACTCTTCTCATCCTGAATTTGTTTTCACAAGCTCGGGTTATAAATCCGTTAACGTTTTTGGAGTAGACGAAAATGGAAACATACTTGACTCTTATCAGCAAACTAATTTTATCACAGTTTTTCATCTTGATTTCCTTTCTTCAATAAACTTTGGGGCCATTGGAACGCCTATTCAATTAAACTCTTTAGTATCTCCTTTCCCTGCTAGTTATAAGTGGGAAATTGAAGGAAATCCTGTTTTTTATTCTGGCTACAATCTCCATGTTCAGAATCCCTATTTTTACTTTGCAAAAACGGGATCTTTCTCAATAAAATTAACTATAAAAACAGCTAGTGGAGATAGCTTTACTATTTCTAAACCAGATTATATTCGCATGTATTCTCTTACCTTTACACAAGATAAGTCCACTAGCACCCTAACAAACCCAATCTTTAACGTTTCTGCAACCTCAAACCCACTTGCCAATAGGTATTTATGGATGGCGAAACCAGCCTCTGGTCAGGCAGAAAACTCTGTTTCAATTGTTGGCAGCAACCTTTCAAATGCCACCATTACCGCTACCGATACGGGTTGGTATCAGGTGCAAGTCACAGGCTATTTTGGTGTTTCAGACAGCGTGATTATATTAAAAAATAGAGCCATTTATATTAGCGTTGAACCTATTACCAATAAGCCTATTGCCGATTTTTTTGTTAATAAACGCTCTGGAAACACCAATGAAATTTTCTTTTTCAATGACTCTAGTCGTTATTTCCCCACAGAATGGGAATGGACAATCACTCCAAATAATGCTTGGTTTGAAGATTCAGACAATCGTTCTAAAAACCCATTTGTTGCTTTCTTTGAAAACGGCAGCTATACAATTAAGTTAAAAGTTGGCAATGCATTTGGCGCAGATTCTATTGTTAAATACGATTATATTCAAATTGGCCCCGTTGGCTTGGCTGAACCTAATCGTAAAAAAGAACTGCTTATTTATCCTAATCCCGTTAAAGAACAATTGTTTGTTAAGTATTTTGGAAAGGAAGCTCCTATACTCAAAATTATCGATATGTCTGGTAAAGTGGTTTACGAATCTCTATACGCTGCTAGTGATTCTAATGCTATGGAAATTAACACAACTGAATTACCTTCAGGTTTTTATTTTATTAGTATCCAAACGAATGAAAGTATTATAAATAAAACCTTCGTTTTGAGTAGGTAAACGTAGATTTGCATCTATTAACAGGTAAATCTTACAAAAAATATCTAACAGATTATCAAATAATTGCATTCATTTTGTTAGTTTAATTAACACTATTTTGCAAATCTAACTAACTATTTATACCTTGCGCTTACTATGTATTTGTCAAGTAATATCAAATTCCTTCGCAAGAGAAAGAATTTAAGTCAGGAAGAAATGGCCGTTGCCATAGACTCTAAGCGCTCTGTCTTGAACAGTTATGAAAACAATATAGCCTCGCCTCCTTTGGAGATGGCTATGCGTATTTCAGATTATTTTAGGATAAGTCTGGATACGCTGTTACGCATAGATTTGGTTAGGCTGCCCGAGTATAAAGTTGGAGAACTTGAACGTGGACTCGAGGATTACATGAAAGGAAAATACCTTCGTGTAATTGCTACCACTACCAATCACGACAATATAGATAATATTGAAATGGTTTCAGAGAAAGCCCGTGCCGGCTATGCTTCTGGATATAGCGACATTCAGTTTATCTCGGAATTACCGCAGTTTAGTCTGCCTTTTTTAGATAGGCGCAAGAAGTATAGAAGCTTTCAAATAAGCGGAGATTCTATGCTTCCTATTCAAGATAAAACCTATGTTACCTGCGAATATGTGGAAGATTGGACTAGCCTAAAAGATGGTTTGTGCTACGTAATATTAACCAAAGAAGATGGTATTGTTTTCAAAAGAGTATACAATGATATTGCTAAAAACAAAACGCTGGCTTTGGTTTCGAATAACCCCATTTATAAACCTTATGAAGTAAAAATTGAAGACGTTTTAGAGATCTGGAAATACGTTATGGATCACAGCAAAACATTAGATTGATTGCTCAATCTGATTGATTACAACAAAAAGGCAGCCTCGTGCTGCCTTTTTGCATTTATACTACCTGCTTATAAGTAACCTGCTCGTTTGAACCGCAGTTTTTCCTTCTATTTTTAAGATATAAAAACCTGGCAAGAGCGAGCTAATAGATAGCTCTGCCCTATTTGAAACAGCTTCCTGCTCATATACTTTTTGTCCGCTTAACTGATATATCTCTACCTTTTCTATACTTTCACTTGCTTCTATAAATAGATTATCATTAGCGGGATTTGGATATACCAACATCCTAGCGCTTAAATGCTCTTCATTTAAAGATGCAGGAATGATTCGGGTAGTTAATTTCTTCCAATTATAAAAGGCATACACGGGGAAGTGATCCGACGTATTATTGCTGAAATTACTTACATAATCGCTTGCGTTATCAAACACCTTTGCGCTTCCCTTGTAGTAAAACGAATCTAATGTTTTACTTTGCATAATATGGTCTATCATGCTAGTGTTAAACGCATAACTAGATTTACCTGCATCAGTTAATTCCTTGCTTGGAAAGGTATATTTAGCGTTTAATAAACCTGCATACGGACTTGGCAAGGCATTGTAAATAGACTCATCTAAATCATCATTCCAATCGCCTAAAACAATAAACTTCTTATTACTTAAATTAGTTTCTACGTACAACTTAAGTGCACTTGCGGCATTTTGTCGGCGAGTGTACGATTCAAACCTACCAGCATCTGAGCTTTCTGTTTGCGCTTTCATGTGAATTACCAGCACATAAATCGTATCTGTTTTAGTACCACCTACTGTTTTAAGACATACCTGCAAAGGTGAACGCGATGCAAAAGCATAATTATCGCTCGAGTTTAGCGGTAAGTTTAGAGACAAATCAA
>JAKRSG010000221.1 GCA_022402405.1 Bacteroidia bacterium
TTATTGTTAAAGGTGAACAATAATTTTTGAAAAGTAACTATTTACTGAAACAACATGTTTCTGATTTTATATTAAAGTACTTGAGTAAAGCAACAACCAACCTCGGTATTAATCGTAAATAAAACTACTTGGATTCTAGTTCAGAAAAGCTCGCCGATGGCGCTAGGGGTGCAATTAAATAATTAATTAAGGCAATAACGGAAAAGGGGATATATAACAAAGCATATATCGCATTGGCTAGTAATAATAAACCTTTATTTTTTTGTGAAGCGGCTTTTTTCATAGCTCCAAAATTAGTAAGTGAATCATGTTTCTTAATACTTTGCAATGTTATTCTTATGCACAAACAAATGTAATAAAATAATTTAGTATACAATAAACGGAAATTGAAATAAAGTTTAATCCTTGAAATTTTCATAGATAAATTAATACTTTTGGGGCTTTATAAAAATTGTTATGGTTGACCCAAAATATTTACAAGATAACCGCGAAAGGTTTTTAAACGAATTATTAGAATTACTTAGAATTCCTTCTATTAGTGCAGATTCTGCCTACAAGCAAGATGTTTTGTCTGCTGCCAATTATATTAAGGATAAGCTTACTGCCGCTGGTGCTGATAAAGTTGAGTTATGCGAAACCGCTGGAAACCCTATTGTATATGGTGAGAAAATGATAGACCCCAATTTACCTACTGTTTTGGTTTATGGTCATTACGATGTACAACCTGCCGTTCCGTTAGAATTATGGGATACTCCTCCGTTTGAACCAAGTATCCGTAAAACTGAAATTCATCCCGAAGGAGCCATCTTTGCGCGTGGTGCTTGCGATGATAAGGGTCAGGTTTACATGCACGTAAAAGCCTTCGAAATGATGATGGCAACTCAAACCTTACCTTGTAATGTAAAGTTTATGATTGAGGGTGAAGAAGAGGTAGGTTCAACCCACCTTGGACCGTTTTGTATTGCCAACAAGGAGCGCTTAAAAGCTGATGTGGTGCTTATTTCGGATACTTCTATTATTGCAAACGATACGCCAAGTATAGATTGTGGTTTACGCGGATTAAGTTACGTAGAAGTGGAAGTTACGGGTCCGAACCGCGATTTACACAGCGGTGTATACGGAGGTGCTATTGCCAATCCAATCAATATTTTGGCCAAGATGATTGCTAGTTTGCACGACGAGAATAATCATATTACTATTCCTGGATTTTACGATTCGGTTCAGACCTTAACAGCGACTGAAAGAGCTGCTTTAAACGAGGCTCCGTTCGATTTAGAAGCTTACAAGAAGGATTTAGATGTGGCAGATGTATGGGGAGAAAATGGTTTTAACGTATTAGAAAGAACCGGTATTAGACCAACTTTAGATTGCAACGGAATCTGGGGCGGGTACATTGGCGAAGGGGCTAAAACGGTTTTGCCTTCTAAGGCTTTTGCTAAAATTAGCATGCGTTTGGTACCCAATCAAGATTCGGAAACCATTACTCGTTTGTTTAAAAATCATTTCGAAAGTATAGCTCCAAAAGGGGTGAAGGTTGAGGTTAGGCCGCATCATGGTGGTGAGCCAGTGGTAACGCCAATAGATTCGGTTGCCTACATGGCAGCAGATAAGGCTATGGAAACTACTTTTGGTAAAAAGCCTGTTCCAACTCGTGGTGGTGGTTCTATTCCAATTGTGGCCCTTTTCGAGAGAGAACTCGGATTAAAATCGGTGCTAATGGGATTTGGATTAGATAGCGATGCCTTGCACTCGCCAAACGAACATTATGGCTTGTTTAATTTCTATAAAGGAATCGAAACCATTCCGTATTTCTTTAAATACTTTGCCGATTTATCGAGCAAATAAAAATTATATCCATTTGTATGAGTAGGTTTTTGCCTACTCATACAAATTCTTGGTTGTAGTGCGTTATCTGTGTCAAAATATTTGAATAGGTCGTGCATATGTTAGGATGTTTGTGTATTTTGCATCACCGTTCATTTTGTTTGAACCCAATAATACATATGCCAAATACCATTTTACAAAGATTATTAAGTGTTTTTATCGTTTCATTTTGTTCGTTTTTAGCTCAAACAAAAGCACAAAACACCTATGGTTTTGAATGGATAAAGACAGATCAACCTTATCTAAAAATAAAACTTGTTAAGGAGGGGGTTTATCGCATAAATGCCAGTGATATTCCTGCTTGGACTGGATTTAATCCTCAAAAATTTCAATTGTTTAAGGATGGTCTTGAGCAGCCAATTTTTGTTTCGGGTGAGGGAGATGGCGTTTTTGGTTCAGGCGATTTTATTGAATTTTATGGCGCTCCAAATGATGGGAAATTAGATACTGAAATGTTTAGAAGTGCTGCAGAACAAGCACAGGTTTTTAAAAGCTTATTTAGCGATACAGCGGTATATTTTTTAACCGTATTGCCCAACTCAAGCAGTGTTTCACCACTTAGATTTCTGCCTTATACAGATGCTGATTATAGCAATTATACTCCGGAACCGCAACTCGAATTTGTGCAGGAGATAGTGCCTCAGGAAGATTATTATTATGGGGCTTTTATTCCTACCGAGCAAAAGTATTACTTGTCAGAATATGGTGCTGCCGAAGGGATGATGAGTGCTTTAATCGGACAGTCACAATCGAAATCATATACCTTCCAAACACCTAATAAAGCGGCAAGTTCAAGCGCGCAGGTGGAAATAAAAATCATTGGTGCATCCGATTTTTTTGTGCCTAATCCTACTCTGCCTAACCATCATGTGCGCATCTACATTTTGCCCGATGGAATTAACCCTACTCTATTGGTAGATTCTACTTTTAGAGGATACGGCGAACGTTTGTTCAAGCGTACAGTTAATGCAAATTTATTGGGTGCAACAACCGTTTTTAGGGTAGAGGTAGTAAATGATATTGCCGTTGGTAGTGATTTTATTGGAGTAAGTTATATTCAATTAAGCTACCAAGCCAACAATCAAAATTTGGCTAACCAAGCAAGCTTTTATCTCCCCAAAACTTTGGTAGCTGCCAAAACACTTCTGCAGATTTCTAATTATACAGGTGCTAGTCCGGTTTTGTACGATGTAAGCTTAAATCGCAGGGTTTTACCTCTTAAATCTGGAAATCAGTTACAGGCATTGTTGCCATACAATGCTGCCAAGAGTAAGCTCATCTTGCACGAATCGTCGCAGGTATTTGCACCTGTAAGTATTTCTGCCCATCAGTTTGTAGCACCATCTGAGTTTGCTAACTATCAATAATTGATTGTATCTAACAAGCTATTAAAATCGGGTGCTGAGGCGTATCAAAATTATCGTAGCACAAAATATTCTACTTATTTAGCTTACGCCGAAGACTTGGCTGATTACTATACTTTTGGGCATTTTCATCCTTTGGCAATTCGCCGTTTTTGTAAACATTTATTCGATAAACAAGCTCAAAAGCCTCAGTTTCTGTTGTTGCTCGGTAGAGGGTATCAAAACAATCTACTTAAACTAAATCCAGAGACCTACCAACTCAACTTAGTTCCTGCTTATGGGGTGCCTTCATCCGACCATATGTTTAGCAACGATTTTGTTCAGAATAGCGGTGCGCCTGTATTGGCAACCGGACGAATACCAGCTAGTTCGGTTCAAGATATTACTAATTATTTGCAAAAGATTACTGCCTTAGAAACGCAGGCAGATTCTATACAGGCTTGGCGTAAAGATTATTTGCACCTAAGTGGTGGTTCGTTCGAATCGCAGCAAAATGAGTTTAGAAATCAATTGGCCTTTTTAGGAAATATGGTTTTGGGTAGGCCTGTTGGTGCTCGCATTTTTTCTTATTTCAAAAAGAGTTCAGCCCCAACAGATAATGATTTAAAATCAGTCTTACTTCAGCATTTAAATAAAGGCGTAAACATGATGACATTCTATGGTCATGGCTCGCTTACTGTGTTAGATATGGATTTTGGAGGTATAAATGATTTGCAAGCCAATAATAAACCTAGCTTCTATTATTTTAATGGATGTAATATTGGAAATGCCAATGATGTAGATCCTTTAGGAACAGGTTTGGTGTATGGAAAAGATTATATCTGCGCGGCTAATAAAGGTGCTATTGGTTGGTTGGCTCATACCAATCTTACGTTTACCAATCAGTTAACCTTTCAAATGAATCAGTTTTACCAACAATTTGGAATCTTAAATTATGGTTTGCCAGTGGGTAAACAAATTCAACGAGCTTTAGAAATTACCTCGCAAAGCAACGAACAATTTGCGCGCTCGCATGCTTTACAATTATTGTTGCAAGGCGATCCTGCCTATGTTTTGTACGCTCCTTCTAAACCCGATTACCAAATAGAAAGCTCCGATTTATTTATTGCACCTGTTAATGCAACGGTTCAAAACGATTCGTTGGCAGTAGGTGTAATCATGCATAATTTGGCTAAAGCCGTTTCAGATACTTTGCAAATAAAAGTAACTCGCAGGTTACCCAATAGTAATACGCAAGAATACTGGCTGAACCAAGTGTTGGCGCCAGCGCATACCGATACTTTTTATGTTTGGATTAAGCCTTTACAAAAGAATGAAATTGGAGATAATCAATTTACGGTAAGTATAAACCCAGAGCGATTAAGAGAGGAAATAAACTATACTAATAACGAAGCTTCGTTTAGCTATTTTTTACCTGGAAGTGGTGTGCAAGCTTTGTTGCCAGCGCCTTATTCTATTGTTAATACAGACTCGGTAGAACTTATCGTACAAAACAATAACCTATTTGCCGAGCCAACTGAATATGTATTCGAATTAGATACCTCAGCTGCATTTCAAACGAGTAGTGCGTTTTATAAACAAAGTGGTCCGATTACCTCTAAACACATAGTAAAGTGGAAGCTTGCATTGCCTTCAACAGATAGCATGGTTTATTATTGGAGAGCTAAAATCAACTTGCCCGAAAATGAGGGTGGCGTGTGGGTTCAGCAAAGTTTTACGTATTTGAAAAATTCCGGAAATGGGTGGCATCAGCAAAGATATGACCAGCTAAAGGATGCAAGTTCTAAAACATTTATTCAGTTTGAAGATACTACCAAGAGAATCGTTTTTAGCAATAATTCCTTGGTGCTTGGAATAGAGAATCGTCGCTGGGATCACCGACGAATGGGAGTGGTAATTCCCTACTTGCTAAATGCTGGTGTGGGGTCATGTATTTCGCAAGGAGTGGTGGCTTTGGTGTTTGAACCATATCAAGTAGATTTTCCATACGAATTACCCAACTATCCGTTTAATTGTGCTTTTGTTCAAGCCAATAAAAACGATCAAAGCGTGCGGTATTATACGTTTAATACAAACACACTTCAAGGACAGACGGATTTTGCCAGATGGATAGATTCTGTGCCTAATAATTATTATGTAGCCGTTTTCTCCAGGTATGCCACCGATATTCGTTTTTGGAGTCCTGCTGTAAAATCGCAGTTGTCAAAAATTGGTTCAGCCAAAGTGCCGCAGATAACAGGTGCCAATACGGCTTGGGCCATTATTGGTATGAAAGGTGAAATGCCCGGAATGGCTATTGAGGATACGGTTACCAACAACGATTTGGAGTTTACTCCAAACCTGCCTCCAGATGCAGGTGACCCACAAGATGAAATCTATTTGCGTATTAGAAGAGAGATAAGTTTAAAATGGTATACGGGTACTTTTACATCTAAGCCTATTGGTCCGGCTAAGAGTTTTAAATCTATGGCCTTGCAAGTAAACGAACCCGACCCACAGCCTAAAGGTCGTTGGTGGTTAGATGTATTGGGTGTAAACAAGCAAGGAAAAGACACATTTTTGTTTCGAAATCAAACCTTAACCCAGTTAGATTTGAGCGCGGTTGATGCCGCTAAATAT
This sequence comes from Bacteroidia bacterium, assembly GCA_022402405.1. Lineage (GTDB taxonomy): Bacteria > Bacteroidota > Bacteroidia > UKL13-3 > UKL13-3 > B1. Next base: position 5,868 of record JAKRSG010000221.1, read on the forward strand.
CCATTTATAAAGTTGCAAATGGGCTTTGTGGATAGCACGTATAGAACTCCGCATCAGATAAATTATTGGCAGGTTTTATACGAAGGATTGCCCGAGTTGAGTATTGATATAAATCCGCAGTATTCGTTTTATGCTAATTCTATTGAGCGCGGAGATAGTCTTGTATTAAATTTACCAGTGGTAAATTTATCTTCTTATTCGGCAGATAGCACAGATGCTTTGGTTGAGGTTTTTGATGAATCGCGCCGACTAGCATACAGTTCTGTTATGAAAGTTTCACCTGTTGCCGCTAAAGAAAATATATTGGTTCGAACCAAAATACCAACCACATTATTAAGTGGAAAAAACACTTTGCAATGGCAATTAAACACGAATAAAAATCCGGATGAATTGACTTACTTGAACAATTTTTATAAACAGAATTTTGAAGTAAAAGGAGATAAAGAGAACCCTTATTTGCAGGTTACATTCGACGGACAAAGAATTTTTAACAGAGATATTGTATCACCTAATCCAACGATTAGAATTAGCTCTAAAGATAATAATTCGTTTTTAAAACAAACAGATTCTTCTACATTCGAAATGTATTTACGCATACCGGGAAGCATCGATTTTGAGAGAGTGTTTTTAAATTCTGATCAGGTTGTATTTGTTCCGGCAAACGATAAAAACGAAGCGCAATTAGTGTATACGCCTAAGAATTTAAAAGATGGTATTTATGCCTTAAAGGTTCAGGCTGTAGATGCCAGCGGCAACAAGGCAGGAGGGAAGGATTATGAGATAGAATTTACCGTGGTAAACAAAAGTACTATTACGCATTTTTATCCGTATCCAAATCCGTTTACCACTAGTATGCGATTTGTGTTTACGGTAACGGGTTCTAAGGTTCCCGACCAATTATTAGTAAGAATTATGACCATGAATGGTAAGGTGGTGCGAGAGATTAGAAAAGAAGAGTTTGGTTCGATCCGAATTGGAAATAACATAAGCGAATTTGCTTGGGATGGCACCGATATGTATGGAGATAAATTGGCGAATGGCGTGTATTTATATCAAGTATATACTAAAATTGAGGGCAACGATATAGAGCATGTTAGCACCCGAGCTCGCGATGAATCGAGCTTTTTTGTAAATGGTACTGGAAAAATATATCAAATGAGATAATTTTTGGTTTAGATGTTGCTATTGTGATTTAAAAAATACACATTGCATTCATAAATTATTATTAGATATGACAGCACCTAAAGTTGGAGACGTTTTTACACACGACATTACCTACACACAAGCACAAGTTGATTTGTACGCTGAGATAAGCGGCGATACTAATCCGTTACACATTAACCAAGAAGTTGGCAAAGCCAGCATGTTTGGAAGATGTATTATACATGGTCATTTTAGCGCCAGTGTTTTTACCAAAATATTTGGCACATTGTTATATGCCGATGGTCATGTATACATGAAACAAAATAATACATTCTTAAAGCCTATGTTTGTAGATACACCTTACCAGGCTGTGATTACTGTTAAAGAAGTATTTCCAGAGAAGAACAGAGTATTATATGAAACCAAGGTAATAGATGTTGCCACCGGTGCAGAAACCATAGTAGGTGAGGCCTTATTGATGAATAAGAAATCTTATGTTTGGTAAACTTTTTTAAGCACTATTAAATGCCATAAAACCGAGTTAGAATAATAGGTTTTATGGCATTTTTATTATAGTTTCATTTACAGTGTTAGCGAGAGTATCTAAATCGCGATTTAATTCCCAATTTACATTTCAAATTTGTATCATTTTGTTGACGTCAACGAAATGATCAGAAACCGCTTCACCATTGGTTTTTGGGCTTCTTTTGTTGATCTTATTTTTGCTAGTTAATACACATAAAAAAAACTAAAAATAACTCTGCATTTGTTAAGGTTTTATGAGGTGTGTTGAGTTGAAAATAGTTTTCTATGTTGTTTTACTTTGTTTTCAGCAGTGAAATATTTTAACTAAATAGCTTATTTGCGTTTGCCATTTAAATTTTTCTTAGCAATGGCTTTATCTATAGTTTTTACCCTACGTTCTAGTTTTTTAATGTCTTCATCGGCAGGTAATTCTTCTGGCTTAATGTCGTTTTTAGCTAATAGCTTTCTTATATCTTTATTATTTTTAATATGTTCGGTGGTAATGTTGGGTTCACCTTTTAGGTTATTTTTCAATACGTTAAAATTGGTAATTTCGGTAGCAAGTTGTTTGGCTGTAATGGTAATGGTAGGCAGAAAATCGGCTAAGGGTCTATTTTCCTTTATGCCTAATTTACGTTTCATATCACTAGTGTTGTAGCCACCAAACAGTGCCCAATCGCCTTTGCTTCTTATTCTGGCAAAGCCACTATTATCAACGCCTCGCTCAAATATGTTTTTAGATAGTTCGGTTTCGGTTGCTGCCAGTTTTTCACGAGCTTGCAAACGCTCCATTAGCTGTATGCGTTCTTCTAACAACTCTTGTTTTCTGGTTTGTATAGCAAAATAACTTTGGGCAAAAGCAATTTGCTCTTTCTTAGGGTCGCCATTTTGTGCTATTAGGTAACAGGCATAGCGGGTAAGCATTATATCGTCAACTTCTCGTTTCCCACCCTTACCTAATTCTATCATTTTGTTGACGTCAACGAAATGATCAGAAACCGCTTCACCAGTGGTTTCGCAGCTTTCTTTCGCTTTATTAATAGCATTCAAAAAATTACGCCAATCGGCATATCCTAAAAGTTCTTGCAGCTCGCGCGCCAACCAATATTCAACACCATCTTGCTCGTAGGCGTATTCTTCAAATCGTTTGTTTAATTTTGTTATAGTAGCTTTTTCCATTGTAATAGGGGTATTTTTATTTTAATTCTTTAATGATTTCATTCATGCTAAAACGAGATGTATTTATCTTTTTACTGTTGTTTCGATTTCTGCATTTAGTTTGGTAGTATTTGTTTGAATAGGGTTATATTTTGCGAAATATAAATTTTAATAATAAGTCAAAATATCATTTAATACTAGTTATACGAAAGCGCAAGTCGCTTAGCTTTTTTGTGGCTTTTTTCTTCAAATACAAATTTACCTTTTGTGTTGATAAATCCTTTTTTGCCGTCAACAATAACTTCTGCCCAATTGGATTTATATTCACCAAAAGGACCAATTTTATCAAAGGATGGATTCACTACTTCTTTAGCTTTGTTATTTATAAAGCCAAGTTTGTTGTTAAGTTGAACTAATGCCCAATCAGATTTGTATTCACCAAAGGGTGCAATTTTATCGTAAATAGGTTTTACAATCTCAACTCCTTTATCGTTAATAAAACCATACTTTTTATCCAATTCAACTAATGCCCAATCGGATTTATACTCTCCAAAACTACCAATATTATCATATTTCTTTTGTGCAGAAACAGTAAAAGTCATACCTAAAATAATTAGTGTTGTAAAAAGTGTTTTCATATTTATTTCCTTTAATTTTTTTAGATGCTGCAAACATTTTTCTTATTAGCAACTGATCGTAATGAACTTGTAAGCCCGTGATTTGATATAGTAAGATTTTTTAGTTGATTTTAAATAGGTAATTTTCATAAGCTAAATTATTTGGTTCAGCCAAAATAACCATTCATTTTTTAATATACAAACGATTGTAGTTGGTCTATCATAGCGCAACGCAGAAACTCAACACTTAAAATAAGATTTTCCTTGAAAAGCAACGTTTACAAATGATAAAATGAGGAATCTGTTCATGCAAATAGTATGATTTTCTAACTTCAAAAAAATCGGATCAAAAAAAAAAATTAGAGAAAACGGAAATTTTGCGAAAAATGAGTGGGAGTTTTTGGGTAAAAACGACAAAAGCTTGTACAAAAATGGTAAGTGCTCGTAAATTTCTTCCTTAGATAGTGGCTGATTTGAGGCCTGTTTACTAAAAAATAACAGACATAGGGTTGAAAATTAATAATTTGTCTTAATTTTGCGCCCGATTTCAGGGACAACCTAAATTGCCTTATCGAAAACAATAATAATAAAAAAAATATGGAAAACAAGAACATGTTTGAATCTTTTGCAGAAATGCAGAAAAAAGCTACCGAAACATTTACATCTGCTGCTGAAAACATGCAAAAAGCCATGATGAATGGTAAAGTTGATTTCAATTCTGATTTCTTTAAAAAATGGTACGATAGTCAAATGGATTGGTTCACCAAAAATTCTGGTGAAGCTAACAATAACCAAGCTTTATCTTTCTTTACCAATTGGATGAACAGCCAAATGGAAATGGCTAAAAATTGGCAAGATATGAGTCAGGGAATGTTTAAGGGTATGCCTCACATGAATAACATGAGCAACGATTATAGCAATATGATGAACATGTTTAATTCATGGAAAGAAAGTATGAGTAGTACATACTCTGAAATGATGAAGAACTTTAACAATGGTACTGCAAAAGAATCATTTGGAGGTTTATTTAACAATGCAGAAATGTATATGAAAATGTTTGAAATGATGATGCCAATGATGAAGAGCTTAAACGATAATACCTACACTCCGGAAATGTTTAAGAGCATGTTTAATACAGAAATGTACAAAAACATGATGGATAAAATGTTCAATATGCAGCCAGATTTCATGAAGAACATGAATAGCCAAATGAGAGATGGTATGAACCAAATGATGGATATGAATAAAGGAATGTTTGATACGATGAAGTCGAACATGAGCCATCAAATGAATACCATGATGCCTGCTGATATGATGAATAACATGTTTGCTAACTACCAAAACATGTACAATCAGATGAACAATGCATTTGCTCCATTAACCAAGTTAATGCCGGTAAATGATCAAACTAAAATGATGGAAAGCGCGAAAGAAATTAACAATATGCTTTCTGTTTACAATATGAAAAATTCTCAATTACAATATATGATGTACACTACTGGTTTAAAAGCCATGGAAGAGTTATCTGAAAAATTGTATGATAAAATGCGCAACGGTGATGATATGAAGAGTTTCATGAATGTTTACCAAGAATGGTTAAATATTCATGATAAGCACATGGTTGCTTTGTTCGAAACCGATGAGTATTCTAAATTAATGGCAGAGGTTAGCTCTTTGCAATTAACTATGAAGAAAAAGATTGAGAAGGAAATGGAAAAATCTATGAGTCATTTGCCTATTATCAATCGCACAGAAATGGACGAATTGTACCAAACTGTTTACGAATTAAGAAAGCGTATTAACATGTTGGAAAAGCAATTAGACAATGAAACAGTGGTTGCCGAAGAGCCTAAAGCTGCGGCAAAAAAAACTGCTAAAAACGCATAAAGTTTAGTGTTTGTTTATAGTAAAGGCTGCAGAGAATTGGTTGAACCAATTTTCTGTGGCTTTTTTTTTAATGAAATTTTGTTTAAATCGCCTTTGTAAAAAATTATACAATTATGATAAATCCTAATAGTTTTACTGAAATGATGGAAGAACTCCATCAAACAAGCAAAAAGATGGTTTCTGGTTACGAAACTTTGTCGAGAGTAGGTGAAGTGGAAGTAGCCACAACCCCAAAAGAATTAGTTTGGCAAAATGATTTGGTAAAGCTTTACCATTATAAAAGAGATACTCCTGCAAAATCTAAAATTCCAGTTCTAGTATCGTTCGCTATCATGAATCGTCATGATGTGCTCGACCTTCAACCAGATCGTTCTCTTATGAAGAAGCTTTTAGATGAGGGCTTAGATATCTACATAATGGACTGGGGTTATCCAAAGCAACAGCACAAATTCTTAACCATGGAAGATTATATTCTAGGTTTTATGAATGATGCAGTAGACTTTGTTCGTAAGTCAACAAAAAGTCCGAAAATTCATAAGATGGGTATTTGTCAGGGTGGTACTTTTAGTGCTATTTATGCTTCTCTTTTTCCAGAGAAATTAAAGACCTTAACTGTATACGTTACGCCATTTGATTTTGGTGCCAATGAGTGCATGTTGTACAAGTGGACAAAAGACATCGACGTAGATGCCATGGTAGATAGTTTAGGTATTATTCCTGCCGATATGCTTAACGCAGGCTTTAGTTCGCTTAAGCCAAGTGCCGATATAAGCAAGTACTTTGGTATGGTAGATATGATGCAAGACGAAGACAAATTGAGCAACTTCTTGCGTATGGAAAAATGGAAAAATGATTGTCCGGATTTAGCAGGAGAGATGTTTCGTAAATACATCAAAGATTTGTGGAGAGATAACAAACTTATCAAAGGCGAATTTGAGTTAGGCGGACAT
>JAKRSG010000222.1 GCA_022402405.1 Bacteroidia bacterium
CATTTGGATTTAAGAACTTAACATACATTAGCGATGTAAACAAATCTAAAGACTTAAACAACCTCTCGGAGCCTTGCATAATTATTTCTGCCAGTGGTATGGCAGAAGCTGGTAGAATTAAGCACCACATAATGAACAATATTGAAAACCCCAAAAACACCATTCTAGTTGTGGGTTACGCCACGCCAGAAAGTTTAGCAGGTAAACTCAAAAACGGAGATAAACGCGTAAGAATTTTCGGTGAAGAATTCAATGTAAATGCAGAGGTAAAATACTTAGGATATTACAGCGCGCATGCCGATTACAAGGAAATGATTAAATGGTTAACGTGTTTAAATAAGAAAAAGACCAAAGAAATATTTTTAGTGCATGGAGAGCCAGAAACTCAAAAAACATTTAAAGAAAAACTAGAAGAAACCGGTTTTGCTAAAGTTTATATACCTCACCGAGGCGAAGGCATTAAACTTAGTTAACTTTGCTTTTCTTTTTCCAATATTCTAACAACACGTATATAATTAAAATAAGTGTGGTGGTAGATAAAATAATGCTCATGCTATTTTTCTTCTTCAATTGCTTTTGCAATTCTTGCTGAGATTTTTCGTGATTAATTTTTAGCGATGCCAAAGACGACTCCCAATCTGCTAGGTAAGCATTGGCAGTATCGGCCTGAGCCAAACGCACAAGCTCTCTTTGCTCGTCTTTGCCTGCCTCTGGATCTGGTTGAGAAGGCACAATAAACTGATTGTTTACTATCTTCTTGGTTCTAGAACATTTATTCACCTCAAAGAAACTACCTAGAGAATTTAACTCTGCATACACTAAATAGTACTGGTTACTATCAAACTTAAATCCGCAACTTTCACTAGAAGTACTTTTTAAAGTTAACCTATGCGGATTAACTAACTGTTTATTGTTTACCCCTTTGTAAAACCTTATAACCTCAAAGTTCTCAAAGCTCATTGGTTTGCCGAAATAATCGAAAGCACCCATTGCATTCGACTTACCCATATATTTTCCATAGAACACTAGGGAAGCATTTTGATAACTTTCTGAGATGTTTTTCCAACTGCAATCACAGGCCCACAGCGAAGGTGAAAGAAGCAATAGAATCAAAGTTATTCTAGCGTACATAAAAGTAAAATTAGGCTGCAAACATAACAAATTATAAAATCGAAAACAGTCATAATTGAAAACACTTACCAAGGTTTTTTGATTAAACGCCTTATTTTACCTAATCTTGAAGAATAAAAGTATTCGATTGAAAGCATTAATAAACATGGTTGCCAAAACCCAATTTGGATTGGAAGAAGTTTTAGCAACTGAACTCAGGAACTTAGGAGCATCCGATGTAACTCCGCATAATAGAGCAGTTAGTTTTTCGGGCGATTTAGCCATATTATACAAAACAAATCTTTGGTTAAGAACCGCTTTAAAAGTACTTATTCCTATAGAAAAATTTAAAGCCAAAAACGAAAAACAGCTTTATGATGGCATTCGCAAAATAAATTGGGACGAATACCTCGATAAAGATGGAAGATTTGTTATACGAACCAGCTTAAAGAGCGAGTTTTTCAATCATTCGCAATATGTTTCTCTTAAATCTAAAGATGCTATTGCCGATCAGTTTAGAGATAAATATGGTGTTAGACCAAGTGTAGATTTAACCCATCCTGATTTAAGTATAGACATTCATATTAACCGCGATGAGGTTACTGTTTCATTAGATTCGTCGGCCGAATCTTTGCATCGAAGAGGATACAGAACAGACAGCACTTTAGCGCCCATAAATGAAGTAACCGCGGCCGGTATGATTTTACTTACTGGTTGGAATGGAGAAGGAAACTATGTTGATCCGATGTGTGGTAGCGGAACCTTGCTTATAGAAGCAGCCATGATTGCCAAAAACATGCCTCCAAATTTAAATAGAGCACAATTTGGATTTGAGCGCTGGAAAAATTATGACCCTGCATTATTTGCTCAAATAAGAAAAGAAGCACTTGAATCTATCAGAGAATCCAAGGCAAATATTATTGGTTCAGACAAAACCTTTAAAGCTATAGATATTAGCAGAGAAAATATAACCAGAGCTGGTTTAGATGAAGATATAAAAGTAAGCAACAAACGTTTTGAAGAGGTAAAAGGTCCGGCCGGTGGAGGCATTATGATTATCAATCCGCCATACGGAGAACGCTTGCCTATTGAAGAAATTGGTGCGTTTTATAAAATGATGGGCGACCAAATGAAAAAGGAGTTTGATGGCTACGATGTATGGGTTATTTCATCGAACATAGCGGCTTTAAAAATGACCGGATTGGCACCATCTAAAAAGATTACACTCTATAATGGCGCATTAGAATGCAAGTTCCATAAATTTGAAATCTATAAAGGAACCCGCAGAGAGAAATTTAAGGAACAATCTTAAGTTCCGTTTTGGCAGCGTTGCCTGTAATAGTAGGATTATACATATTTTCTATTTGAACAGGCAAGACCGTAAAACTTCCGGCAAAACGAGGCTCTAGAGGAATATTAAACTGGTAATTTCCAGCTTTAAATTTCCTGTAAAACAAAATGATACGGTCTTTATGATATTCAACCTCATCGGCACCAAAAGAATTGCCTTTTGTAACATATGAACATGAAGCCGGGATTGGAATTTGTATCATAATAAATTCCTGATTCTTTATATTATTTATGCTCACCTCATACCTACAAGCCTCATTCATTTTAAGATCCTTCACGGTGGCGTTCTGTTGCCAAAATGAAGTTCTTATTTTAAAGAAATTTGAGTCAACTTTTGGTTCAGCCAGAAATAATTTTCTATGTAAATATACCCATGTTTTGCTGCCCTTTTTACTTAAAACATAATCTCTATTGTTTTCTAGTTTTTTCTTAATCGGGAATCGATTACCCAAAGGAGTTTGGTTTAAACTTAGGGTTGGGAACAAGTTAACTTTATCTTGTTTTACGATATCTTTAGCCATGGCTTGTAGAATTAATGCAGATTCTAACGTATTTCTTTTTTGAAGCTTAGCAAAATTACTTTCATCAAAATAATAGCGCCTTAAGTTTGCCAAAAAACTAGAATCGGCGCCTGCATCTCTTAACACCTCATACGCTAAAATGCCAAAGCCCAGTTTATTTTGATATATATTGGTATAGGGTACATCCCAATAAATATAACCCTCTGCATCTCTCCTTACCCCTTCATACAAAAAGCCTGCGAAGTAAGGCATACCTAATTTTTGCTTAACATAAGTAAGCAATAAACGCTGGTATAATGACAAATTTTCTTCCCTAAAGTCGGCCAATAATTTGGTATAATCTAATTCTACCCTTTGCTCAACCAACAAGTGAATAGCTCTTAATTTATCCTCTGTTTCGAATTGTGTAAGTTGCGATTTTAAAAAATCAATTCCCTTAGTGATGGCTTTACTTTTATAGCCCATTTTAGAGGCATCAATCAAACTTTTAAGCACATAATAGGTAAGCCAATTTTCTGTTTGAGATCCATTAAACCAACCATACGCTCCATTTTTTTGCTGCATAGACTCTAAACGAGCCAAACAAAGTTTAACCATGGCCTCATTGGCAAATGAATCGCCCACCAATCTGCTGATATTTTTTTCGATAAGCAAGGCAATTAATTTAGAAGCTGTTTGCTCTGTACAGCCATATCTATATTGTTGTAAACGCTCTATTTCTTCTCGCAAAATTTGCGTGATTCCATTCATAATACTCAACGAATACTGTCCTTCTGCTTGAGTAGTAAACATTAAGTTTGTATCCCCTTCAAGTAAAAAATAATCATATAGATTTTGCTCTATCCCGTTAGGAAAAACAGGTAATAAATACTTTTCACCATCTGCATAATTTATATCTGTTTTTAATTGGTAGCTAAATGCTAGTGTGTCTAAAGTTACTGGCTGAACCAAAACTTGCTCACTTTTGCTTGCTGCAATAAAAGAGCTATCAGCCTTGATAAGACTATCTTTTTGAATAAAACGAGTTCTAATAAACAAGGTATCTCCTGTATAATTAGTTAGCTTTCCTTTTATATAAATAGCATCTCCCTTTAAGGCAAAAGAAGGGATATATAATTGAGCCGATAAAGGTTTAAAAGAGCGAGTAACTTGTTTGTGAACCCGCGTATCTAGCTGCTCGTTCATGGCTAAAAAGAAATTATCCCAACGGGTAATATTATCAGGGAAGGTGATGCTTACATGAGCCTCTCCAAATCGGTTGGTTACCAAATTTGGCACCCAAAAAGCGTAATCTCTAAAAACAGAACGCTCTTGCTGTGAGCCAGATTTTTGTGCCATTTGATATAACTTAGTTCTTTGCGCGTTTTCGAAAGTAGATTTATCTGATAAACTAACGATAGAAATTTTGTCTATTGCATTTTGAGGTATATTCTGGATAGACTCCTGCACTTTCACACCATCTACATAATATGCGGCTCCATCTGCCCTGCCTCCTCGGATGTTAACCGCACTAACATTTCGTGAACTTAACATTACCTGCTCTTTTTGAGCATACACATTTCTGGCCATGCCCTCAGGTTCTATAGATTGCTCTCTGTTACTTACTACTACTTCTTGTAAAGAATTTCCATTAGCCGCTTGCAAAGTAAAATTGATGAATTTCACTATATCTTTTTCTACCTGAATGTTTTGGATGATGCTGCTAGAATAACCTATATAAGTAGATTTGAGATTATATACCCCTATTGCCACATTCTTAAAGATAAAGGCACCCTCATCATCGCTCATAGTTGATGCGATAATTCTACCATTTTGCACCAAAGAAATACTCACAAAATGGATAGACTGCTTTGAATTAGCATCTGCCACACGACCTTTTATAATTCCAGTACCATTTATATAAGGAGCATCCTTATCAGAGCTTCTCAATTTATCTAACTCATTCATCTTAGAAGCACCAAAATACACAGAAGGAACTGACTTGTTTGCTTGAATTGAAAAACCACAATTCTGCAGACGAATACTAAAATGATGCAATCTGTTTTTATTGAGTTGCACATTCGAAACAATGGTAATACAAGAACCATATTGAGTGAAACGTATTTGATAGGTGCCAGCCTTTATATCTCGTATTAAAAATCCGCCTGTGGCATCGGTAAAGGCAATTCCTTGCACTTTTCCAGACTGTTCTAACGTAACAATAACATCAGGCAAAACTTTATCATATTTGTTAAAAACTGAACCCGACAAAATTGGATTATTCTCGGGTGAGGCACTAATTTGCAGAGGGATATTCTCTCTTACTTCTACATAATCTTCCTTACGGAAATTTTTCACTACAGATTCACGCAGCTTATAAGCATCATGTAGGAGTTTAGATTTAGTACTCACGGATTTTAACACCTCACATGATTGTGAGAAATCTACCGAATCTAAACTCAGGATGCTAATCCCATTATCTTTAATTAACATATCTCTTAACACATAAACCCTATTCCAATTTGAAATAAAATAAACATCATACAAGCCAGAATAAAGCATTATATCTGATTGATGAGAATACATATCAAAACTTGGATTTAATTTACTCTTTAATACATCTGTCTTATGAAAAAACAACATCCCTTTTAACTGCGTCATAAATGCACCTCGTATGCCAAAAGAACTCAGCTTATCATTAGTAGAGCTTGGCAAATACTTGTCGTTATTTAAACAGCCTTCATCGCTAATTGGATTCTCAGTAATTGAATGAACCATTTGATTTTGGGTAGAACTTACCGGGTCGTAAGTATAGTAACTAAGGGTATCGAAAAAGGACCTAAAGCCTTCATCATTGTGTTTAAAAAAACTAAAATCAAACGAAAAGGCAACTGTATCCTCTGTCTCATCAGGCAATATTTTCCCATTAAAAAACACATAATTTCTATTAGGTTCAAACAGAAACGTTTGATAAGGTTTACCTCTATAAAATACTTGAATGCTATCTTTAACAAAAAAAGCAAATAACTTCTTAGCTCCGCTTGCACTAGGCAAGTAGGTAAATGCTTTAGGATGCAAAAATCCTGCACGAATATTATGTTGAGCAAAGTCTAAATCTGTCTGAAAATACGCTGAGTTTAATCCGCTTACTTGCAATAAATAAGAACGCATTTTAGCCAGCTCTTTTGTCGAAAATCCTTGTTGATTGGATAGAGGAATTTTAACAATGCCATTTGGTAAACATAGTGTATCAAAACTAAACACGTATTTAAAACTATCTTGAACGGTTATATTAGGGATAATGTAGGCAGCCGATTTTGTTCTAAGATAAATAGTGTTATTACCAGATTGAATAGGAATAGATTTGGTAGCACTTTTATCGTTCTGAACGTAAACAGGAATATTATTTACTTCTATGTAATAAACTTCTACTCGTTTGCCATTTCCTACCACAAAAGGGACCAATTCTGACTGAACACGAGCCAATTTTTGGGCATGCATAAAGAACATTTCATTAGGGTATCTTAATCTATAATCTCCCATTTGTTTAATACCTGTTTTAAGCAACAAGGCAAAGTTTGGGTTATAGATAAACTTGGCTTCTGTAAATGCAGGCAAAACCCTCATTTGCGTTCTTTCTGCTGCATATATTTTATTTTTGAGTGAACCATAATAAGGCAAAAATGGCGGTATAGCATCCTCAAATTGTCCGTTTATACCAAAAGCAGTTAAATTTACATCTGCTTGAGGTTTTCTATTGGCATTTAGGACCAAAATATCAAGTGGTACTGTTTGCCCAGGAAAGATTTGCTCTGGAAGATTAGTATGTATGCTAAGTTCCTTTTCTTTGAAGGTAAAAACCGCCTCATCTTGCCAAACTGAGGCCCTATAAACCCAAGAATAGATTACGTTATAGGACGCAAAAGAGGTATCAACTTTCACATAATTTAGGTTACGAGTACTTCCATATTCAACCAATTCATCGTTTTTATAAATTCGATAATAGAACAAAAATTGGTTTGGATTATAACTTATAATACGTATACTATCATGCGTTCTTTCACCCGTAATAGCTCCTTGAAAGTTTTGAAAAGGCAAATTGATATAATGTAACCTATTACCTGCTAAATCTTTTAAATCATAGGCATCACAATTCTGATGAATAAACCCAGAAAATGGCAATTCTACCGTATCTGTATAAAGTACTTTTGAGTTGTTCAAGCCATGTAAAACTACCTTTTTAGCCAACAGCTCTCCATTCACAAAATAGTGCGCCAGCAATTTGTTTTGTTCATATTGTAGGGTGTAATATTCTTTGTTGTGACTAACCTCTAAACTAAACGTTTTAGATTGCAATTCACCTGCCGTATTACTAAAGCTAACTTCTGCCGTTACATGCATATCTAATGGCGGTAATTCCGAAACTGGAAACTCCAATATATTTTGCTCCGAAACATCCAAGACCAATTCTTTTTGGTACATATTGAGGTACCAATCATTATCAACAAAGAAAAACTTGTTATGAACTTTAGAATACGAATTCAGTTTTAAAACCAACCTTACTTTGGCATCTGTTAAAGGTAAATTATTGGCATCTGTAGCCTTCAGGAAAAACCGCAATTTTTCTCCCAAATAATACTTATATTTTTCTGGCTGAACCGAATAATTACTATTCCTTAATTGGTAATCTTCTATCTTAAACCTAGCTCGTTGAAGGGCTAACCCTCCCTTTTCTTCAAAAACTAGGGTATACGAATTATCTATTTTTAAGGTATCAGGTAGTTTAAATTGAAACACATAAGCCCCTTTGGTTTGAGGTTTTATTTTGCCTAAAAAAAGCTTTTGATTAGGAGCATAATCTGGAATTAAAAAAAGGTTTAAAGGAGCAGTGTAAGCTGTAGCCATTCCATCTAAAATATAAGCCTTCAACTTCACTGAATCTCTAGGGAAAAATTTGTGTTGGTTCAGCAAAAAATACCCATGCGAAATTACAGGAGTTGGATTTTCGTTCCATTCTGGAACAGCAGGCAATGTTTTATAATCTCCAGTTATTTCTCCCATAGCAATGGCACTTCCTTTTTTCATGTAAAAAAAGCGTGCCTTTTTTTGCCTTGCAATAGGATAACATTCGCACAAAGAATCGAACAAAACTGGCTTTTTATTTACCCAAATTGAAACGTTTGGATCAGGCAAAAACAAACTATCTAACAACTAAATCTGAACCAAATCGTTAAAGGCCTTTACTTGAATAAAGACAAATGGTACGTGAATAACTTCGTATTTTATATGTGGCTCAAAATAACTGGCCAATACGTAATAGCCTGGAGCCAGACTCGGACGTTGATAAATGAAGCTATCAATTTTAGTTTGGAACTCGGGAGTCTTTTTCTTGAAAAAATATTGCGCTGCTTCTGAAGAATCTATTGAATATACATACGTGTAGTTTTCTTTGGGTGCAAAGGAAAACTCTTGTGCTTTAAGGCTTAGGTTAATTAATAACCCAAAAAGTAATATAACAAAACGACTCATATTTCAGCAAATTAACTAAAAGGAGTTAACTTTTAATGAGTCAGGTTAAAAATGAAAAAGGTTGGGTTCATTAAAAAACAAAATTCCCGAAACATTTGCATGTTTCGGGAATTTAATTTTACGGGGATTATTGAATAAACACCAATTGATTTTTATCGTCTAAGATAAGATTTATGTTGCTATCTTTTTTAATTCTGCCGCTTAGAATCTCTTTCGATAATTCATTTAATATCTTACGTTGTAGAACTCGTTTTAATGGCCTTGCTCCATATTGAGGATCGTAGCCTAATTGAGCTAACCAATCTAACGCTTCATCTGTAGCTGCAAAGCTTATACCTTGCTCTGATAGCTTTTCTGTAATCTCCCTCAACTGAATATTTACAATGCTTCGCACATCCTCGCGTGTAAGTGGCGTAAACATAATTACATCATCTATCCTATTCAAAAACTCTGGTCGGATACTGCGTTTTAAAAGCTCCATTACATTTACCTTAGCCTCAGCCATCAACTCGTCTTTGTTAGACTCGGTGTACGACTCAAACTTTTCTTGTATCAAGTGAGAACCAATATTGGATGTCATGATTACGATAGTATTCTTAAAATTAGCTGTTCTACCTTTATTATCTGTTAACCTACCATCGTCTAACACCTGCAACAAGATATTAAACACATCTGGATGTGCTTTCTCTATTTCATCTAGCAGCACCACGCTGTATGGTCGGCGACGAATAGCTTCTGTTAGCTGCCCACTTTCTTCGTAACCCACGTATCCCGGCGGCGCACCAATTAATCTAGACACGGTATGTTTTTCTTGGTACTCGCTCATATCAATGCGCACCAATGCATTATCTTGGTTAAATAAATATTCTGCTAAAGCTTTGGCTAACTCTGTTTTTCCCACACCCGTTGTTCCTAAAAATATGAATGAACCAATAGGACGTTTAGGATCAGACAAGCCCGCTCTATTTCTTCTGATGGCATCGCTAATAGCCATGATAGCCTCTTCTTGTCCAACCACACGCTTATGTAATTCCGACTCTAAATTTAGCAACTTTTCTCTTTCGCTCTGCAACATTCTAGTTACCGGAATGCCCGTCCAACGGCTTACCACATCTGCAATATCCTCGCTATCTACCTCCTCTTTTACCATGGCATGATCTCCTTGCAGTTCTTGCAATTTAGATTTCAGCTCTAGCACTTTGGCTTCTGCATCCTTGATTCTTCCGTATCTTATCTCAGCTACTTTTCCAAAATCGCCTGCGCGCTCTGCTTGCTCTGCCTCCACTTTTAGATTTTCAATTTCTTGCTTGGATGTTTGAATGCCTTCTACCAAAATTTTCTCACTCTGCCATTCTGCTTTTAAGGCATTTCTCTCCGATTGCAAATTAGCTATTAGCTCCTGCAATTCCTTTACTTTGACCTCATCGCCCTCACGTTTTATGGCCTCCCTTTCAATCTCTAGCTGCATTATTTTTCTTTCGAGTTGATCCAACTCTTCAGGCACAGAATCTATTTCTAAGCGCAATTTGGAAGCAGCTTCATCCATCAAATCTATTGCCTTATCTGGTAAAAATCTATCAGAGATATAACGCTGAGAAAGCTCTACCGCCGCAATGATAGCCTCATCTTTAATGCGCACTTTATGATGCACCTCATACTTTTCTTTTAGTCCGCGCAAAATTGATATAGCCGATTCTGTATCTGGTTCCTCCACATAAACTTTCTGAAATCTACGTTCGAGCGCTTTATCCTTTTCAATGTAACGTTGGTACTCTGCAAGTGTAGTTGCACCAATGGCGCGCAATTCTCCACGAGCCAAGGCAGGCTTTAGAATATTGGCAGCATCCATGGCGCTATCGCCTCCGCCACCAGCTCCAACTAAAGTGTGTATCTCGTCGATAAACAAGATGAGTTCTCCATCGCTGCCAATAACCTCTTTTACAACCGACTTTAATCGTTCTTCAAATTCTCCTTTGTATTTGGCACCCGCTACCAATGCTCCCATATCTAGTGAAAACACGCGTTTGCTCTTCAAATTTTCGGGCACATCTCCGCTAATAATTCTGTGCGCCAAACCTTCTGCAATGGCGGTTTTACCCACACCAGGCTCACCAATTAAAACCGGATTATTCTTGGTTCTCCTAGACAATATTTGTAGCACGCGTCTAATCTCTTCATCTCTTCCAATCACCGGGTCTAGCTTACCCTGACGAGCTAAATCGTTTAAGTTCTTAGCGTATTTGTTTAAAGAGTTATACTGATTTTCGGCGTGCTGAGAATCAACTTTGCTTCCACCGCGCAATTCTTTGATGGCAGCTTTTAAGTTTTTCTCTACCACACCCGCATCCTTTAACATATTGCCTGTAGCATCATTGGTCTGAACCAAAGCCAATAATAAATGTTCTACTGCTACAAACTCATCTCCGAACTCCTTCATGAGTGTTTGCGATTTGATGAGGGCTTGGTTTGCAGAAGATGATAGGTACAAAGAATTTTGTCCGCTCACCTTTGCAAATGATTTTAGGTTTGCTTCTAAGGCTTGGTTCAGGCTAGTAATATTGGCATCTACCTTCTTTAATAAAAAGGCAATGGTTTGTTCATCGGTACTAAGTAAACCTTGCAATAGATGGGCAGTTTCTATGGCCGAATGCGATCTCTCGGTAGCCAATTGCTGCGCTTGTTGAATAGCCTCCTGGGCCTTAATAGTGAAATTATTGAAATTCATGTCGTTAGTTTTTGTCTTTGGTCGTTGGTCTTTAGTCTTTGGTCTTTGGTCATTAGAATTCTTTCATAATTCGTAATTCATAATCCGTAATTCGTAATTTTCTATCTATTCCTCAATTGTAAAACCAATTTAAATAAGCAGAAAGAAAGTCATACACAGCACAATATAAACGGAAAAAATGACCGAAAACCCTTGTAAATCTTGCTTTTTTTGGAGGGATATCTGACAATATTTGCATTTAACCCTCTTAATGCATCGGGTTACAAAAGGCATAAGCATTAACCACCTACCATTTATTCATATTTATAATTTAACTAGAGGCAGTAACTTGTGGGAAAGACCCAGAACAAACTATTACACTTGAGGATTGTTATAACTAAATTGACAGAAAAATATTAAGCTATTTTGGGTTCTCAAGGTTAGAAATAATTCCAAGAACATATAACTTTATTACTAATACTGATGGAGACTATGAGGCTATTATTAACATTTCAGCGAAATAGATTTTCGATGAAGGTTGATTACAAAAAGTTTGCTCTTTTAATTGCCATTTTCTGCTTCACATCTTGTAGGGGGTTAGTTCAAATTGAAAAGGTTAATATCCAAGAAGAAACCAATGGATTAATTTTATCATCTGCTGAGTTATCATCACATAAGCCATTACTCGGAGATACTGTAATGTTTGAGATTAATGGAGAAAAGCTCAAAAAGTATTTGGAACAAAACAAGGCGGTATGGCTCCATTTTGTGTATAGCAGCTTATGTGCTGATGCTGAAATTTATGATTGCGAAACGTACAAAGAACTGAACGCAAATTATCGAGACAAAATAACTTATGTTATGGTTACAGAAATAGCTCACAGTAAATTGGCTCAAGAATTAAAAAACGGATGTAAACTTGTTGGCTATCACACCTACGTTGATGGCAAAAAAAAGACCCATAATGAAGTGAAATCGTTAAAGAAATTGAAAAAGGAAGTTTTTGG
>JAKRSG010000223.1 GCA_022402405.1 Bacteroidia bacterium
GAAATGAAAGTAGATTTAAAGATTTATGATCAAATTTTGAGGTTAAAAGTTCCGGTGAATTACAAGTGGACTCATCCAGAAAAAGGTGAACTTTTGAGAAATTTGGTAATAACACCACCGGCTATGATTAACATTTTAAGCAAGGCCATTGTTTGCCATGATACACTTGCCAAAAATGTAAAAGTAAGCATTAAAGCTGGTAAAGATAATGTATCGGGTATATTAAAAATTAGCAGCGAAAGCCCTTGGAAAGTATCTAGTAGTGAAGCAAAAAATGTAGCTACAAACGTGGTTGAAATTCCGTTTACACTCCATAAAAAATGGGCAGAACAAGATGTAAATTTCTGGGTATACCCTCCAAACCAATCCTCTCAAAATAAACTAAAATTAGAGCTAATAATTGAAGGTAAATCTTATACATTAGGGTTTAAAGAAATTAGCTACGACCATATACCAACCCAGGTTACATTTCCAGAAGCCAATCTATCTTTGGTTAAAGTTGATGTAAAGAGAATTTCTAAGAAAATTGGCTATATCCCAGGAGCTGGAGATGATATTCCGTTGGCCTTAAAAGAAATTGGATACGAAGTTGTAAGCCTAACTGATGAACAAATTAAACTTGGCAATTTAAATCAGTTTGAAGCTATTATTACGGGCGTTAGAGCATACAATGTAAACGAAAATTTGAGTTTGTATAAGTCGCAACTAATGCAATATATAGAAAAGGGAGGCAATCTAATTGTGCAATATAACACAAATAGTTTTGCCGGACCATTTAAAGGCGATATTGGCCCTTACCCTTTTAAAATTACCAGAGAGAGAATAACAGATGAAAACGCCAAGGTTAACATAGAAATTCCAGAGCATCCGGTTTTAACGAAGCCTAATCTTATAAGCGAAGAAGATTTTACCCATTGGGTTCAAGAAAGAAGTATTTACCAGGCAGGAGAAATGGATGCTAAATACACTAATATCTTTAGTATGGCTGATCCAAATTCTAAACCTAGCAGAGGCAGTTTAATAATTGGAAAGTATGGAAAAGGGAACTTCTTTTATACGGGGTTAGTTTTCTTTAGACAGTTACCAGCTGGAGTTCCTGGCGCATATAGATTGCTGGTTAACATGATTGAACTAGATAAATAAACATTGGACTGAAGCTAAAAATCACTACTTTTGCAGGTTCAAAAAGTAAAAAATGGGCAATATAGTTGCAATAGTAGGCCGGCCAAACGTAGGAAAATCGACCTTATTTAACAGATTAATGGGCGAATTTAAAGCCATTGTCGATGATTTTAGTGGAGTAACGCGCGACAGGCACTATGGGAAAGCCGAGTGGCAGAATAAAGAATTTGTATTAATAGATACTGGCGGGTATGTGCATAATAGCACAGATATCTTTGAATCTGCCATACGCGATCAAGTAAAAATTGCCATAGATGAAGCAGATGTCATCTTGTTTATGGTAGACGTTCAAACGGGTATTACCGATTTGGATTCTGCCTTTGCAAACCTCTTACGTAGAAGCAAAAAACCAACCTTAGTGGTGGTAAACAAATGCGATACATTTGATAAAGAACATGATTCGTATGAGTTTTATGGCTTAGGGTTTGATAAATTATTTTGCATTTCATCAGGAAGTGGTAGCGGCACAGGAGAATTATTGGATGAAATTATTTCTATTATCCCCGACGAAAATTTAGTAATTACAGAAGAAGAAGAAATTCAGATTCCCAAAATAGCTGTAGTAGGCCGACCAAATGTTGGTAAATCATCGTTGGTAAATGCCTTATTAGGTGAAGAAAGAAATATTGTTACAGACATTGCTGGCACCACTAGAGATACCATAAATTCTCACTACAAATTTTTTGGAAACGAGTTTTTATTGGTAGACACTGCTGGAATAAGAAGAAAGAAAAAAGTAAACGAAGACATCGAGTTTTACTCGGTAATGCGTTCTTTGAGAGCACTCGAAAACTGCGATATCGCCATTTTAGTTTTGGATGCTCAATTAGGGCTGGATCAACAAGATTTAAACTTAGTGAGTTTAGCCGTAAAAAATGGAAAAGGCTTGGTAATATTGGTTAACAAATGGGACTTAATGGCCAAAGAAACCAATACAGCTAGAAACTTTGAGATGGAGATAAAAGAAAAACTTAAGCCATTTGATGATGTGCCTATTATATTTACCTCAGCCATCGAAAAACAAAGAATTCACAGGGCTGTAGAAGTAGCCATGGAAGTATACGAAAACCGTACACGTAGAATAAGTACTTCTAAACTAAATGAATTTGTAGAGCAAATAATTGCTGCTTATCCACCACCATCTGTAAAAGGTAAATTTATTAGCATAAAGTACGCTACCCAATTGCCAGGGAGAAGTCCGAAATTTGTATTTTTCTGCAACCTTCCACAATACATAAACGATAGTTACAAAAGATATATTGAGAACAAAATTCGCGAAGAATATAACTTCTCGGGGGTTCCCATAACTATCTATTTTAGAAAAAAATAAAAAAAACTTGCGTAATAAAAAAATACCCTTTATTTTCGCAACCGATTTTAGAAAAATAACAATTTAAAACCAAGTAAAATGAAAAAAGTATTATCAATCCTTGCCGCTTCTGCTATGTTGGCTATCGTAGCTTGTGGTCCTTCTGCTGAAGAAAAGAAAAAAGCTGAAGAAAAAAGAGTTGCAGATTCAATCGAAGCTGCTCAACGTAACGCAGATTCTTTAGCTGCTTTAGAAGCTTCTATGGTAGCTGATACAGCTGCTGTTGCTGCTGAAGCTGCTCCTGCTGAAGGTGCTGCTACTGAAGCTGCTCCTGCTGCTGAAACTAAGTAATTCTTAGCAGAACAAAGATTCAAAAAAGAGTTCCGAACATTCGGAACTCTTTTTTTTTAATCTTTTTCACAAAAAAGATTTGTCATCCCAAAAATTATACATATTTTCGCAGTCCTAAAAAATTAAGGCAATGGCTCAACCAACATTTAATCCATCGATAAAAAAGCGTAAGAACAAACATGGCTTCCGCGAGAGAATGGCTAGCGCGTCTGGCAGAAAAGTAATCAAAGCCCGTAGAGCACGTGGTCGTAAAAAATTAACTGTTTCTGACGAAAAACGTCATAAACACTAGTAGAATATAGCCTTGCCTAGTGGCAAGGTGTTTTTATTCTTCAAACAAATTTCCCGAACAGATTGTCTGGTGCGGGATTTTTTATGGACTATACATTAAGTAAATCGGAGCGACTGAACAAACTATCGATAATTGATTCTTTGTTTACCAAGCAGTGCCCGGCATTTCTTGCTTATGGATTTCGATTATCCTATCAGATTTTAGAAATGCCACAGTCGGCCTTGTGTGCTGTGCTTTTTGTTAGTTCGAAAAAGAAACTTAAAAAAGCTGTAGAAAGAAATGCCC
Source organism: Bacteroidia bacterium (assembly GCA_022402405.1). Taxonomy (GTDB): domain Bacteria; phylum Bacteroidota; class Bacteroidia; order UKL13-3; family UKL13-3; genus B1. Next base: position 3,420 of record JAKRSG010000223.1, read on the forward strand.
GTAAGCGAATGTTACGCGAGTTGTATAGATTAAACAAATCGGGGCTACTCGAATTTCTTTCTGAGAATCAAATTCCAATTGCGCTTTCCATTAATTATGTGGGAGCAGAACCCCTAGCATTTCAAACACACCAGGCATTTTTTCAGAAAGCCATCCAAAAATTAATCAGTGAACTCAAAAAAAATCCTAAGTTTACCGTTCATTTGGCTAATTAAAATCTATCAATTAGTACTCTCTCCTCTGCTTCCAAACGCTTGCAGGTACACTCCTACATGCAGCGAATACAGTATTCAAGCTTTTCAAAAATATGGGCCGATTAAAGGCTTTTGGTTCAGCCTAAAGAGAATTGCTAGCTGCCACCCTTGGGGCGGACATGGGCACGACCCACTGCCATAATCTGTTTAATTTAAGTCTTAATTCAGCAAAATTTTTCGAGTGGTGACAACGTTTTAAATTTTAAATCTTAATTTGAACCCGAAATGAAAATGTTTGTAAAAAAATTCCGCTGGTATATACTTTTATCGCTCACACTAATTGGATTATTTTCCTTCAAAATTGGCGATAATTACTTCGAAATAGCCAAAAATTTGGAGCTCTATGCTTCCGTATTTAGAGAAATAAACACCTATTACGTAGATGGAATTGATGCAGGTAAGCTAAACAAAAAAGCTATCGACGAAATGTTAAAAACCCTCGACCCATATACTAATTTTATTAGCGAAGCCGAGGCAGAGGATTTTAGATATCAAATGACTGGGCAATATGGAGGAGTAGGTTCACAAATTGGGCAAAAAGACGATTATGTAGTAATTACAGATCCATATGAAGGCTACCCTGCCTATAAAGCTGACTTAAGAGCTGGCGATATTATTATTAATGTTGACGGGAAAGATATCAAAGGCAAAAGCACTTCGGATGTAAGCAAATTGTTGAAGGGTCAGGCCGGCACAGCTCTTAAACTTACCATTAAACGCAACGGACAAGAACTGCAAAAAACCATTGTTCGCGAAGAAATTAAGGTTAAAAACGTTCCTTACTATGGGTTAATCAATCCTGAAACTGGTTATATTAAGTTAACCGGATTTACCCAAGAGGCAGGAAAAGAAGTTCGCGAAGCATTGGTAGCTTTGAAGAAACAAGGTATTAAGCAAGTAATACTCGACTTACGCGGCAACCCTGGTGGTTTATTGAATGAAGCTGTAAACATTGTAAATGTGTTTGTGCCACAAGGTCAGCAAGTAGTTTTTACCCGAGGCAAAGTTAGCGAATGGGATAAGAGTTACGAGACCATGATGGGCGCTACAGACCCTGTTATTCCTGTGGCTGTATTGGTAAACAGAGGCTCTGCATCGGCATCCGAGATTGTTTCTGGAACCATACAAGATTTAGATAGAGGAATTGTAATTGGGCAGAGAAGCTTTGGCAAAGGATTGGTTCAGAGCACCCGACCATTAACCTACAACACCCAAATAAAAATTACAACTGCCAAGTATTATACACCTAGCGGAAGATGTATTCAGGCATTAGATTACAGTCATAGAAACGATGATGGCAGCGTAGGCGCTGTTCCAGACTCGCTAAAGAAAGAGTTTAAGACCAAAAACGGAAGAAAAGTATATGATGGAGGCGGCATTGATCCAGATATAAAAGTAGAACTAAAACCGTTTTCACAAATAACCCAAAGCTTATTGGCTAAACAATTAATTTTCGATTTTGCCACTCAATACAGAAATTCACATGATAGCATTGGCGATCCAAAAACCTTTGCTTTAAGTAATGCCGATTTTGAAACATTCAAAAAAATGGCAGAATCAAAAGAGTTAGACTATAGCACTCAAACAGAAAAGAGCCTTGAAGAACTCAAGAAAAAGGCAGAGCAAGAAAAATATTTCGACGCTATTAAAGCTTCATACGACAAAATGAAAGCTCAATTAAAGCAAGACAAACAAGCAGATTTAGATAAAAATAAAGAAGAAATTATATCATTGCTCGAAGAAGAAATTGTAAAACGATACTATTTCCAAAGAGGTAGAATTGAAGCTTCGTTCTCGCACGATTTAGAAATAAAAGAAGCCCTGAACCTATTTCAAAACCCAACCCTTTACCAATCATTGTTAAGCAACGGCAGCAATACAAAGAAGTAAGCATTGAACATTCAAGACTATTTTATACTATTTGTTTTTGGCGGCATGGCAGCCTTTCTTTCGGGATTTTTAGGAGTAGGCGGCGGAATAGTTTACATTCCAGTTATTGAGTATTACTTAAAAAGACTCGGAATACATTCAGACATTTTGGTAAAAACCATACTGGCCAATTCCTTATTTACCATCATTTTTTCGGGAAGTGTTTCGAGTTATTACCAATATAAAAACGGGAATTTTTATCCCAAACAAATTATACAAACAGCCTTACCCGGTATTGTTTCTGCCTTGCTTATTACTTATCTAATAAAGAATGGAACTTGGTACAATAAAACTGTTTTTAACTATGTATTTGCCTCCATGTTACTGCTCATTGTAACAAGAATGTATACTAGCAAGCCCAAGGTAAATGCAGATGATAACCACAATAATAAACCCATATATTTTGGTAGTACAGGATTTATTGCTGGTATAGTTACTGCCTTTTCTGGACTAGGTGGAGGTGTGGTTATGACACCCGTTTTTACAGATATTTTTAAACAACCTATTAAAAAAGCAAGCTCTATTTCTAACGGAGTTATTCCCTTTTTTGCTATCTCAATGGGTATCTATAATTTGTGGGATACACCCGAACAACTATTGAGTAAATATCAAATAGGATACATCGTTTTGCCTATTGTTATTCCCCTCATTTTAAGCACCTTTATTTTTGCCCCAATAGGAGTAAACATTTCCCAAAAAACATCTCATAAAATCATTCGATTTACATTTGCTAGTTTTGCATCACTCGTCTTTTTTAAATTAATATATGAACTATTTTTCTAAATTTATTTGCCTATGTACCCTATGTTTCATTGGTTTTGGTTCGACCCAAGCCCAAACGCTACCAAAGGCCGAAGCGGATATTTTGAAATCATTGGAACATAATATTTCATACCTAGCCGACGACCATTTAGAAGGCCGATTGATGGGAAGCAGAGGTGAGAAATTAGCATATGAGTTTATCATCGAAAACTTTCAATCATTAAATATTCTTCCTAAAGGTGAAGATGGCTATTTACAGAAGTTTCATTTACAAAAAATTGCTTGTAAAAAAGGCGAATTAATCTTGGATAACAAACAAGGTAAAGTGCAGTTTCTTCAAATTAATCCGAGTAAAAATTTCCCATTATCTATGAGCAAACCAGATAAAGTAGATGGCAAATGCGTTTGGATTGGTTATGGTATTGAAGCACCAGAATTGGGAGTAAATGATTATGCCAACATCAAAAGCGTTAAAGGAAAAATTGTAGTTATGAGATTGGGTCACCCAGACTTTAACAACCCCCACTCTAAGTTAGCTGCTGTTGCCGATATTGAGACCAAAGTAAATAACGCTATTCAGAAAGGAGCTTCCGGAATTGTTATTATAAACACCCGTGAAGAGATTTTGGAACCCGATTTTAAACCCATTGTAAAAGCTCCTTTTAAAGCTGTTCCTATCTATTTCTTAGGTAAGGCTGCGGCAGTAGATTCTGCACAATTTGTGAATGCCAAAATAAGCATGGCGGTAGATACTGCTAACATCAAATTAGAAGGACATAATGTTATTGGGTACATCAATCATAAAGCACCACAAACGGTTGTTATTGGTGCTCATTTCGACCATTTAGGTTACAATGAACTCGGTGGTTCTACCTACAGAAAACAACAAAACGAAAAGCCCCAAATTCACAATGGTGCAGATGATAATGCCAGCGGTACGGCAGCATTAATTGAGTTAGCAGAATTATTACAAAAATCGCCTTATCGCAACCATAATTATATGTTCATTGCTTTTAGTGGAGAAGAACAAGGTTTGTTGGGCTCGCATTACTTTGTTGATCATCCTACCATTCCTTTAACACAAATGGATTATATGATTAATATGGATATGGTAGGGAGATTAGATACTCTTAAAAAGAGCTTTTCTATTAGCGGAACCGGCACTTCACCGCGTTGGGATAGCATTTTACCTTCTATAACAATAGACGACCTAAAAGTAAAGTACGACCCAAGTGGAACAGGCGCCAGCGACCATACTAGTTTTTATAATGTTGGTGTACCAGTACTTCATTTCTTTACTGGTAGTCATGCCGATTACCACAAACCAAGCGACGATTGGGAACAAATAAACTTACCAGGAACCTTACAAATTATAAAATACATATACACCTTAGTGGGTAAGCTCGACAAACAACCTAAATTAGCATTTACAAAAACCAAAGAAAGTACTACTGCAAAATCTGCTTTTAAAGTAACCCTTGGTATCATGCCCGATTATTTATTTGAAGGAAAAGGTGTAAAGGTTGATGGTACCACAGAAGGCAAACCTGCTGCCATTGCTGGTATAAAAAGAGGAGATGTAATTATTAAACTCGACCAATATTCTATCCAAAGCATGGATGATTACATGAGTACTTTAGGTAAGCTAGAAAAAGGTTTACAAACCAAAGTTATATTACTACGAGATGGCAAGGAGCTGGTTTTAGATGTTAAGTTATAATAAACTAAACCAACACTACCTCAACCATGGCGTGTACCTTGTAACGACTTTTAGTATCGGGGTTTTCGCAGAGCACGTAGGTTCTTAAAAGTTTTATCCTTTTGAGCAGCATAGGATGCGTTTTCATTTTAAAGAGCGTTCCATCTGCCAATTGCGAGAGTGTTAAAATATCGGCTTTGCGAGTATCGTATTTTCTAAGAACTTGCAACAACTTAACATCTGCTGCTTGCGTGTATTTGGGGTTTTGCATGTGCTTAGCAAGGGCAGATTTTAAATCGTAAGGAAATACATCTAAATCAAAAAATGGTCGCATACACTGCTTGTACTCGCTTTTCCATTCGGCACCATGTGCTTCGTGGTTTGGACCATATTTAATGTATGTAGTATGATGTGCCAGTTCGTGAATGAAAGTTATGAGAAATTCGAACGGACTTAAATTATGATTTACCGTAATGCGAGAACTTTTTCCGGTGTGTGGGGTATAATCGCCATAGCGAGATTTTCTTTCTACCTCAATGTGCAAATGAATACGATGTTGCATAATGAGGGTGGCACATAAATCTAAAGCAGCATTGGGCACATACTTGCTCAATGCTGCTTTTAGTTTTTCCTTATGAGCGGATGGCTCTGGATTTGGTTCCAATGTTTCTATAAAGAGACTATTCTTACAATACCTCTTGAACGTTGTGGTATGGTAAATTAAAGGCTTCTGATACACCTTTATAAACCACCTTACCGTTAACTACATTTAATCCTAAACGTAATTCTTCATTATCTATACAAGCTTGTTTCCAACCTTTGTTAGCCAATTGCAATGCATATGGCAATGTAGCATTAGTTAAAGCCAAAGTAGAAGTATAAGGTACTGCACCTGGCATATTAGCCACACAATAGTGAATAATACCATCTATTTCGTAAGTCGGATTTTCGTGAGTAGTAGGTTTACATGTTTCAATACAACCACCTTGGTCAACCGCCACATCTACTAACACTGTACCCGGACGCATTTCTTTTAACATATCACGCGTAATTAAGTGAGGAGCTTTTGCGCCTGGAATAAGCACTGCACCTACAATTAAATCAGCAGTTTTGATAGCTTCACGAATATTGTATTCGTTAGAGAATACAGTCTTTACATTAGCAGGTAATATATCATCTAACTCACGTAAACGTGGAATAGAAATATCCATAATAGTAACATCTGCAGCCATACCAGCAGCCATTTTAGCCGCTTGAGTACCTACGATACCACCACCTAAAACAAGAACTTGAGCAGGCTTAACACCTGGAACACCTCCTAATAAAATACCTCTTCCGCCCATAGGCTTCTCTAAGTATTTTGCACCTTCTTGAATACTCATTCTTCCAGCTACCTCACTCATAGGAACCAAAAGTGGCAAAGAACGATCTTTCTTTTCTACCGTTTCATAAGCCAAACAAACAGCTTTACGCTCTATCATAGCCATAGTTAGTGGCTCATAACTGGCAAAGTGAAAGTAGGTAAATAATAATTGATTTTCTTTAATCAATGGATATTCAGAAGCTATTGGCTCCTTAACTTTTACAATCATTTCTGCCTTTGCATACACTTCTTCAATAGTTGAAAGAATAGTAGCACCAGCATTTACATATTCTTGATCGCTAAAGCCACTGCCAACACCAGCTGTAGCTTGAACAAATACAGGATGGCCCGATTTAACGAAGGCCGAAACACCCGCAGGAGTTAATCCAACGCGGTTTTCATTGTTTTTAATTTCTTTTGGAACGCCAATAATCATAATGGTAGTTTAAAATTTGGGTTGGCAAACTTAGTGTTAAATTATCAATTCCCAAAAAACTTAATAAGAATTAGATACGCATGTTTTTAAGGCTTTTTCTATACTGTCTGAACCTATTGTTATAGGCCTTTCTGGAAACTTCTGAAGCACAAACAAACATATATCGCTTATTTCTTTTTCAGTCAATTTTTCATTTCCAGGCATTTTCTGATGATAGGATTGTCCGTTTACCTTAATCTCCCCTTCCATGCCCTTTTTTATGATGCATGGTAATTGGTAAAAATGCTCTTGCAAATAATCCGAATGCTTTAAAGGCGGAATTAGCATGGCTAAGCCGCTGCCATCCGCTTGGTGACAATTACCACAATGTGTTTCGTACAACTTGGCACCACTACTCAACTGCTGCATGCTCATTAGCTCCGTATCAGAGCAGGCTCCAATTGCCAAAACCAACAATACTAAAACAATATTTCTCACGGCTTTTCTGCTTTTAGCACATACATATCTTCTATCAACTGGTCTACTTCCTTTGCATCGGTGCCATTGTATATACCACGAACTCGCTTTTGCGTATCAACTAAAATAAAACCACCGCTGTGCACATACCCACCGGGTTCTGTGCTATCGGGCATAGCTGTGGCATAATATCCCTTTTCTGCTAATTCATAAATTGCCTCTCGCTCTCCCGTTAAAAACTGCCATTGTTTTCCGTCTGAACCTAAACGTGTAGCATAATCTTTTAGCAATGGTATGCTATCAAAATCTGGATCGATGGTATGAGACAGCAACACAAAGCTGGCATCGCCTTTTATCTTCTGGTAAACTCGTAGCATTTCTTTTTTCATAACCGGACAAATAGTAGGACAAGAAGTGAAAAAGAAATCTACCACATAAATCTTGCCTTCCACTGTTTTATCAGTAACCGTATCTCCATCTTGGTTCAGTAATACAAAAGTAGGAACCGTGGCGTAGATAGTATCTACTGTAGTTTCACCATTTACCGTTTTGGATTCTGTACTTCTCTCGCCTAGAATTGGAAGGCGTTTGTTTTCTGTACAAGATGTTAGTAGGAATAATCCAAATAATATAACAAAATTTCTCATGGTTGTATGGTTTTTAAGGTAGAATCTGCCACGCGAATACTCTCATAAATAGCTGCGCTAATGGCTTTAATTTCTTGCTCTTGTTTATTTAAATACGATAAGGCAGTATCACTAGACATAGGTATTTGATACGCACGCATCCAATGCATCATATCTGCATCTGCTTTGGTTAAGGCGTAGCTCACAGACTGTAAATGTTCTAAATGAGTATTTTGTTTTGCAGAATCTATTTTATATTGAATCTGTTTACGAAGTGAAAGCACCTTTGCAATTTTGGGCATCACCTCATCATGAATACCCATGATAAGAGAATCTTTGCGTTCAATTTCTATAATTTGAGGATCAGGTTTTGGTTCAGAACAGGCAAAAAACAAGCTAACAAACAAGCTTAAAAATGTAAGAAAACGCATGAATATAAATTTGAAGCAAAGGTCGAAAAAAATTTGATTTAAGCTATCACTATGCCTTTGGAAAAGTAAAATAAAAGCTAGAGCCCATACCTTCTTCGCTTTCTACCCAAATTTTACCTCCATTTTTCTCCACAAACTCCTTGCACAACATGAGTCCGAGCCCAGTTCCCTTCTCGTTTCCCGTACCTTGCGTGCTTACATTTTGATGAGCCGTGAATAGATTTTCTTGCTGTTCTTCATTCATGCCAACACCATTGTCTATCACAATAATTTGATGATACAAATCTTCTTCCTGCGAAAGTATGCTAACCGAGCCCCCCTCTGGAGTAAATTTTAAGGCATTCGAAAGTAAATTTCGAATAATCAAATTCACCATATTTTCGTCGGCCATAATACAAGCATCAGTGTCGGTATCATTAGTTAAATGAATTTGCTTTTGAACCGCCATAGTCTTTAACATCTGACAATTTTCTTCTGCCAATTTAAAGATATTTACACGTTTTGGTTCAACCCGAACCCCTTTAATTTGCCCGGCGGCCCAAACCAATAAATTCTCCAATAAATCTATGGTGTTCTGAACCGAAGCGGATACTTGTTTCCCCATTTCTACACTCGATTCGCCCTGATAATTA
>JAKRSG010000224.1 GCA_022402405.1 Bacteroidia bacterium
AAATAAACCAGCCCAGCTTAGGCATTTTAATGAGCTGACTAAAAACTCCGATAAACTCTTGAATCCATTTGCTTAGCTTATCCTCTCTTTTCTTTATCCAGAAGTAAAATATTATCCCCAAAGGCAACAATGCTGCTAGCATGTATAGCTTCTGAGCATTTACAAAACTGACACCTTTGGTAAATTCGTTTAATAAACTTCCTTCCAATTGGACTTCTAAAACAAAGGCCGCAACTAAGATGATGAGCAAACATAATAAATCAATTATTCGCTCAAAAACTACGGTTGGCAAACTCAGATTCATGGGAATATTTTGCCATTTTTTTAGCACAGCAGCACGAGTAATTTCGCCCAATCTTGGCACAACAAAATTAACCAAATAGCCACTTGCCAAAGAGGCAAATAAAAAGTTTGCAGGCACATCTTTATCAGCCGCCTTATATAGAATTTGCCATCTTTTTACCCTAGAAACATAGACCAATAAAGATACTAAAAAAACAGGCAAGACCACTGTATAATCTCCCTTTTTTAAGACTGCGACAAGCTCTGATATGTTTATTTTATCAAAACTAAAATACAATAATACGGCACCAAGAATAGCAAATAAAACAGTTTGAATAATTACCTTCTTCGAACTCATTTATTTTATTCTATAAAGATTTAATTTATGTTCCAAATCTGTATTGATTAACCAAAAATCGTTATCACCAAACAAATCTCCAATTGCAAACTTGCCTATCGTTTTAATTGGAAATGGCTCATAATTTTTGCCGTTTAAATTTTCAACATGCAATAACATATTTACCTTGTCATAGTAAATGAGTTTTCTATCATCGCCAATAATTTTAATCGATTTCTCCTCTATATTATTAGATGAGAAAATCTTCTTATAAAGAACCTCCCCTTTTTCATTTTGTAATACCAATTGAGCCTGGTTGCTCAATAAATACTCTAATTTATAGGTTTTATTTCTGCTGAAGTTTAATTCGTTAAATCCTTGCGCAGCTTGGGTTTGAACCAATGGCTTTTTATTACTTTCATATGTTAATTTAACCAACTGATTAGAATCCAAACCTAGGATATAAAATTTATTGGTATCCAAAGAAGTAATATAAGCTTGATGAAATTTATACTGACTATCTACCACTATTTCAGCAATTTTTTTAGCCTCTCTACTCATAAACTGTAGACTGCCTTTTTCATCCCAATACCAATAAACTTGATTACCATTAAAATAAAAATAATCAATTTTAGATTTAATATTTGGCCAAATTTCTTTCGGATTCCAATATGATAATGGTCGGCCCTGACCATTAAACGCTGTAATTTTATAATACTGTCCGGCTGCAAATAGCTGATAATTTTTATCCAAGTTAGGGTCAATTAAATTTACCTCATACTGCGTTCCTGTAGGAATCCAAGCCGGCCATCCCTGACAATTTTCTCCATTATCATGAATCACATAAATTTGGTGTGCAGTATTAAACATCCACTGACGTTTGCCATTTCCATATAGGTCCAACTCTGATATTTTCGAAATAATTTTTCCATCAAGAGGTTTTTTCCATAACCATTTTCCATCTCTATCTATAGCATGCAAGTTTTTAGTTCCGTCTTGAACCAAAATTACCTGGGCACCCATGCTGTAATTCATCATTACCTGAGGCTCAGAAATAAGTGCAGAATCTAGTTGTATAGACCATTCTATTTCTGTTTTCTCTGCCTTTTTTGTATCTAATTGTATGGCAATTTGTGTAGCAAAAATCTTATCATTACTACCAGCAAATTGAATAGCAGATTGATTTATCTTTTTAAACAAGCCCATATTTTGATTTATATGGCTGAACCAATCATTATTCAGGTAATTCAAAGCAAATTTTGATGCCGATTGAGGTTGTATAAATATTTCGAGATTACTATTAGGGGAAATCAATTTTTCAAAATCTTTATAACTAGGATTCTTCTGCCATAATTGATCCTTAGCCCATCTTGCTTTTAATGTTTGTAGTACTTTGGAATTATTAGAGAAGAAAAAATACTTCCCATTGCTTATATATTGATTTACTGAGATATTTTCAAACAAATCGGTATACAATAGCTTAAACGACTCGCCCAAAGGAGTGTAATTAATTTCGATATCGAGAGTATCTTTAACCCACTTTAAGCTATCTAATTTTCTTTGCTTATGATGCAAATCTTCTAAAAAATGCTTCATACTTTTTTCATCTGTTGCCTCAATAGCAATGATAAAACAACTATCTTTATCCATGCCAGGTTCATCTATTGCTAAGAGTGCTGCATGATTTCCCAGATTTTGTTTGAGTTTCGATAAATAAGAAAAATTTAAAGTTGATTCTATGCTATCTGTGTAGCTTTGGTATGCAGGTAATAAATTCTTTTGAAGTAAATACTCCTTCACATTTTTTGCGAAAGACTCATACCCATTATATCCAAATGTGTAAGAGAAATGCATTTTATTGGGTAGTAATTTGCGTAAATTATTCTCTATTGGCGCTTGAGCATGCAATAAATCTAAAAACTCAAAATTGCTTTCATGAGTTAAGCTAGCACCTTTTAGAACAATTTCCTCATCATCCAATAATATATTGTACGTGGCTCTTTGCGCAAATTCTTGCAAAATAGATAAACGAATTGGCGTTTCGGCTGCCATAGTAACCTTAAACAATTTTGCCAATTGAGGGTAATTAAGATGTAGGTTCAAGCCGTTACCACTATTTTTTACAAAAGCTAATTTATCTTCTGGTACTATTTCATTGTTAACCCGATTTATTTTTAACAAGGCATTTTCAACCAAATTACCCGAAGGAGAAAATAGCATGAGTTTACTTTTAAACGCTAGAGTGAAATGCTTTTGATTTTTAAAATCTGTAAAATCATATAACTTCTCATTCATAAACTTCCGTTTCGAAAACTTAAATCGCCCCGGAAAATGTGTAAAAATAAATTGTACAGCCTCCTCTTCATTTACTTCTCTAAAGGTTTGACCCGACATAAAAAAACCCAATTCATGATCCGATTGCGGATAAAAAGCATAAACACCTTCACCCTTGCTGAACCAATCAAAAATGGTCTCATTAGATTTGATTAAACTATCATAATAGTACAGACTATTCATGAAAGTATTAATTCTTTCATTGCCAGATAAACGCTCCATAAAATCAAGAGAACTCATGTTTTTTAGGTGCTCTCTGCTTGCATTTGATTCTATGGTAAAAGCATAATTATCGGGCACAATGGTTATAGGCCTTAAATTTTTATCCTCTATTTGGTCGAAATAAAGATAAATAGATAAGGCTAATATTAGCGAGAAAATCAGACTTATTATGCTTAATAACTGCTTGTTCATATTTGATTTTCAAAATTAATTTGGCAATTGTATTTATACGCTTTAATTTGTTCACAAGTTTTAAAATAATCTAATGAAGCATACACATCGTAAATTTGTTAAAATAGGTTTTCTATTCGCTGGATTGAGTGTTGTTTTAGGCGCTTTTGGTTCACACCTACTGAAGAAGTACCTTGATGAGCCAGCCTTAAACACATTTGAAATTGGCGTTCGTTATCAATTTATGCATGCTTTAGCACTTATAATGTTAGGATTAAATCATAGACGATTTAACGAATCTAGGTTGAGCGCAGCATTATGGCTAATGGTTATTGGCGTTATTATTTTTTCTGGCAGTTTGTATTTACTATCAACCAGAAGCATTTGGGGAAGCGATGAATTTAAATTCATTGGCGCCATAACTCCATTAGGGGGAGTGTCTTTTATTTTGGCCTGGTTTATTTTGTTTTTTGCTGGATTTTCGAGCAAAGAAAAATACAGCGCTGAAAGTGAAGATATTACTGAAAATAAATCTACTAAAAGACATCGCAGTGAAAAATCTAAAACCCACAATGAAGATTAAATTTACACATTCCGCTTAAAATACTTTCAAATGTGGTTTGAAAATGTAATTTCGCAACAAAATTTAATATAAATAATGAATATTCATGAATACCAAGCCAAGCAGATTTTAAAATCTTTTGGCGTTGCCGTTCAGGAAGGCATAGTTGCCGAAACTGCTGATGAAGCCCATGCGGCGGCTTTAAAATTAAAAGAACAATTTGGAAGTGATTTTGTGGTAGTGAAAGCCCAAATCCATGCCGGTGGTCGTGGAAAAGGTAGCATTATTGGAAAAGAACAAAGAGGTGTTGCCGTGGCAAAAAATGCTGATAAAGCTAAAGAAATTGCTGGCAATATTTTAGGAGGCACTTTGGTAACTATCCAAACGGGCCCTAAAGGTAAACTTGTAAGCAAAGTTTTAGTTGCTCAAGATGTTTATTATCCTGGTCCGGCTGAACCTAAAGAATATTACATGAGTGTAATGTTGGATAGAAGTCAGAGCAAAAATATTATCGTTTATTCTACCGAAGGTGGAATGGATATTGAGCACGTAGCTGAACATACACCACACTTAATCCACAAAGAGACTGTAGATCCTAAAGTTGGTTTACAAGGTTTCCAAGCTCGTAAAATTGCATTTAATTTAGGTTGCGAAGGCGAGGCATTTAAGCAAATGGTAAAATTTGTAAGTGCACTTTATACTGCTTATGTTCAGTCTGATTCTGCCATGTTCGAGATTAATCCGGTATTACGTACTTCAGACAACAAAATAATTGCGGTAGATGGAAAAGTAAACATCGACGATAACGCTTTATACCGTCACCCAGATTACGCTGCCATGCGCGATACCTCAGAAGAAGATCCAACTGAAGTAGAAGCAACAGCTCACAACCTTAACTTTGTTAAATTAGATGGTAATGTAGGTTGTATGGTTAATGGTGCTGGATTAGCTATGGCTACCATGGATATTATTAAATTATCTGGTGGCGATCCTGCAAACTTCCTAGATGTGGGTGGTTCTGCTAATGCAAAAACTGTAGAAGCTGGGTTCAGAATTATTTTAAAAGACCCAAATGTGAAGGCTATTTTGATTAATATTTTTGGTGGTATCGTTCGTTGCGACCGTGTAGCTCAAGGTGTAGTAGACGCATATAAGAATATCGGCAACATTCCAGTTCCAATTATTGTAAGATTGCAAGGAACCAATGCTGAGGTAGCTAAAACGTTAATCGATGAGTCTGGATTAAAAGTTTATTCAGCTATCGTTCTTAAAGAAGCTGCTGATTTGGTTCAGCAAGCAGTAGAAGGAAAATTATAATTTAAAATTATAAATTGAAGGTCGTACAGTATATTTGCTGTGCGACCTTTTTATTTATATAGTATGCTAGTTGAACTTCATCCTAAAAATCCAAACCCTAGAGATCTTAAAAAAGTTATCTCTACGCTAAATAATGATGGAGTAATTATTATCCCAACCGACACCATTTATGCTATGGTGTGCAGAATGGATTCTAAAAAAGGCATTGAAAGAATGAGTAAAATAATGGGCAAAAAGCCAGAGAAAGTTTTTTACTCTATTCTTTGCTCCGACTTATCCAATATCTCTGAAGTAACGGCAGCCATCGATAAAAATGTTTTTAGAATGCTCAAAAATAATTTGCCTGGGCCCTTTACTTTTATTCTTAGAGCTAATAATCAAGTAAGCAAATACTTTGCTGGGAATAAAAAGACTGTTGGTATACGTGTACCCGATAATATTATAGCCCAAACTATTATGAAAGAACTAGGCGCATCCTTAGTGGCTAGTACAATACATCATGATGATGAGATTATAGAATACATGACCGACCCACAAGAAATTCACGACAAGTTTGAATATTTAGTAGACATGGTTATTGATGGTGGTTATGGAGGTAATATTCCTTCAACCATTATAGATTGCACGGGCGAAGATCCAGAAATTGTGAGAGAAGGTAAAGGAGAAGTAAACTTTTAATTAAGGCTATTTATTTTTGCTTTTTTATATTTCCATCAAATAAAAACCCTAGTTGAAAGTTTAAATAGATTCCTCTGTACATTCCAGGAAAATAGCTTTCTTCCTCATTCAGGTTATTAAATATTTTTTGAAACGGAGCCTTTCCTGAAATTTTATAACCACTTGTTAAGCCATATTTCAAAACAGCGTGTTTACCTAAATTTTTCCAAATACAAGCCTCTATTTCTAAACCTAAATATTGATTTTCTTCTAGAATGGTTTCGGAAAATGTCCCAAAAACTGGATCGTTAATATAGTTTATTCTTAATCTATCTTGAGAAAAACCAATTGGTAACCCAAGGGCTATGGTAATTAAGGTTTTATCTTTGGTTTTAGAAAAAGGAATAAATTGAGGAGTAACATACACATATAGTGAGCGCGATTCAAACTCCGCCCTTGTAATGGCATTTGAAGTACTCGTTCCATATGTTGTATTATAATATATATCCCCAATATCAAAATTTCTACCTAAACCTACTTTTACGCCCCAGCCCTTATTTGTAGCATCTAATTGATAAAAAGAGCCAAATATGGGCGCGTTAATATTAGATATAAGATGCAATCCGTAAAGGTTTTTATCCTGCTTTTGATTGAGAATTTGAGAAAATCCAAGCTCAGCAAAAATTAAACACCCAAGTAATAGTAGAGCTTTTTTCATTGGATTATTAAGCTATCAATTAATAAATAAGTAGTAGAATATGCCCAAGTACTTTCTTTATATAATTGGTAACGTTCTAGCTTAGCATTTGGTCGACTCGAGTATGACAAAACCACATTTTTAAGTGGTAAATGATAAGCTGGATACTCTGATTCAAAATCTTTTTTAAGATCACCAAATTCCATAGTAACCTCGAAAGTATCTGTGCTCATGTCACTTTTAACAATAAACTTGGTGGGTTTAAGGGGAGATACTCTCAGTTTCGAGACATTATTTTCAGGGTAATCAATCAATTCAGCATCTGGATATTCGATTTCCTTGATAATGATAGATTCATTTTTATATTTAACTACCTGTTGACTTTCATATCTAGTTGGATAATAATAATCATCATAGCCAGAACACGAACTCATTAATACCAAAATTAGTCCAAGAAATTTTATCATTTTAGGCTTCATAATTCAAATGTAATTAATAATTTCAAATTTTACGTATCATTTTCCAATCAAAAAACCCAGTCTAAAACCCGTTTGCAAAGCAAGTGCTAAGGTATTATTAGACTCTGTTAACACTGCATAACCTATATAACCGGTGCTTTCAAATTCATATCTAAATTGATTTGCATAATAGAATTCGCCATCCTGCTTATAAATTTTGCGTCCCAACCCCACCCCTATATAATAATCAAATACCATATTTTCCTTCCAAACCCATTGTTTTCCAAAATTAACCATTGCTGCGGCCCCAGAAACCTCATCAAATTCGTATCCGTACACATTTTTCCTTTTTAAATTTAAGAAAACCAATTCAGGCTTTACATATAATCCTTCTAATATATGGTTTGAACCAAATTTATTTTCGAAGGTTGGAGAATAACTAATAAATTTTACTCCAAGCCTAACTACATTCCCATTTTTAAAATTACCCGGCGCAGGCAATTCTCTTAAATTTGAATATCCAACTAAAGTATACGAAACTTCAGCGCTAATGGAGGGCTTTAATGCATACTCACATTGAACAGACAACATATTTCTGAACAAGGTAAGCGGCGCAAATTTTACTGCTAGTCGTGCCTGGGTTTGAAAAGCTTGTTCTTCATTAAAACCATCTCCCGGTAATCGCATTTGAAGTCCGTTATCAAATACAATTTTTCTTACCTCAGAAGGTTTTGAGTATATAATAGGAACTTGATTCGGGCTTTCCCACAAGTAGTATTTAACATATTCATTGCTTACATGCAATACTTTTACCAATAAGGTATCATGCCTATTTTTTAGCACCAATTTATCTTGCGCTAGTGCACTAGAATGAATAAAAAAAACAACTAATAAATAGGCAAATTTTCTCATTTATTGATTAATTAAAATACCCATTTTAACACCCAATTGAAACAATACAGACAAACCATTTTCTTTATCGCTTAATAAACCAGACCCAAACACCATATTCTCTTTATCGCCAGGAACCCTATTAAACTTATTATTGTATTCTGTTCTCGACATATTTTGCGTTTGGAGTTCTTCACTATATCTAGTTCTAATTTTATTAGACACACCCATACCTAATCCTAAATATGTATCCACAACCCATATATCTTTTATAATTTTGCTCCAACCCAAACTAGCGATGATGCCAATTGAAGAATATTCATACGTAGCATTCACATTCTTGTAATTTACGAAAAATTCATTCCAAGTAATCATACTGCTTTGAATCATTTCTATTGCATCATTTTTTTGATTGTACAGACTAAACACCACTTCTGGTTTTAGATAAAAGCCATCCAATTTTTGCTCTGAGTTAGTTGTTTTTAATCCATTATTTCTATACAACTTATACCCCCCCTTTAAATAATATCCATCATTATTATTTTCACTTATACCCATTCCAATTAATCCGATAGTAAACTCTATACTTCTATCTTTTTGGACCCATTTTTCATAAGAAAAGGTTGAAGTTCCAAATAATTGAGATAAGAATTCGGTTTTAAGAGCGGCATTTTTGGAATGATTTTCCTTAGATTCTACCGAGTTAATAGAGTTAAAGTAGAACAAAGTACCATTTTGCAAAACTACCTTCTGTATATTTTTTTTATCTTCGGTATATACAGTTTCACTGCTATTGGGTAGGCCAGATTTATATTTAATTTGGTTCAAGCCAATTTCTACTATTTTTACATATATGGGGAATTCAGGTGCATTTTTCATGTATACTTGATCCTGAGCCAACACAGGCAACTTGATTGCTAAAAACAAAAACAACAGAAGAAATACATGTATCTTTAACTTACCCACAAGCTTAAATAAGAATAAATTATGGCTAAAACCAAGTAAAATATAAAGCAATTATACAAAATCATTTTATATAAAATGCTTTAATTTGCGCGTATGGAGAATCCGATCGTAGTTCAAATATTTAGAGGAGGCGTTTTAGAGAGCTTCCACAGAGGTAGTATTTGTGTGGTAAATAGCCAAGATGAAATCGTGTTTCAGCTTGGTAATCCGCAGCAAATCTGTTATCCACGTTCGGCATTAAAATTGGTTCAGGCCTTACCATTGGTAGATTTAGGAGGCATAGAACATTTTGGATTTTCTGACGAAGAGATTGCGGTAATGTGCGGTTCCCACAATGCGGAAGAAAAACATATACAAGCAGTAGAAAGCATTTTTAGAAAGATTGGCTTATCAACAGATTATTTGGCTTGCGGAGCCCAATATCCAACACATAAGGCTAGTCATGAAAACCTTATAAAACTGGGAGAAAAACCCAAGCAAATACACAATAATTGCAGCGGCAAACATGCGGGAATGTTGGCTTTGTGTAAACTATTAAACTTTCCTGTAGAAGATTATCTCCATCCAAATCACCCAATTCAAAAATTAATCGTTGAATACATTGCAGAATTTTACCAGTATCCAGCATCTAAGATGGTTTGTGCTTTAGATGGTTGCTCTGCTCCTATATATAGCATTCCTGTTTATAATCAAGCGATAGCTTTTAAAAATCTAGTTGAGCCAAGTAAATTTTCTGTTTCCAAACAAAAGGCCTGCAAACGATTAATAGAAATTGTAGGTTCAAACCCATTTATGATTGCTGGGAGCAATAGATATTGCACAGAAATGATGAATATTTCAGCTCCCAAGGTGATTGGAAAAACGGGGGCAGAAGGGGTGTTTTGTATGAGTTTTGTGGAACAAAAATTTGGCGTTTGTATTAAGATAGATGATGGCAAAATGTTGCCTCAATATCAGGTGGCGCAAGGACTATTGGAGGCTAGTGGTTTATTTAGCAAAGAAGAATTAGCGCCTATACATTCATATGCTGAGAAGGAAATTCGCAATTTTAACAAGTTAGTTTGCGGCGAAACTCGCGTAAACACTGAACTCTTCAAGCCATTTTCTAAATTATTTTAAGAGGGGAAAATTTGTGGATAAACAAATGCTTTGAGAGCGCTTATTTTTTGGTTCAAACCAACTTAAAACGTACCTTTACGCTTTGAAATAAGCTAATAAAAGATGAGCAACGAAGCAATGGAAAACAAAGGAAATTATGGTGCCGATAATATTCAGGTATTAGAAGGTTTAGAGGCTGTAAGAAAAAGACCTGCTATGTATATTGGTGATGTAGGTGTTAGAGGATTACATCACTTAGTATATGAGGTAGTAGATAACTCTATTGATGAGGCTTTAGCTGGGCATTGTAAAAATATTCATATCGACATTCATACCAACAATGCAATAAGTGTTTTAGATGATGGTCGTGGTATTCCAACTGGCATGCACAGTAAAGAGAAAAAATCAGCTTTAGAAGTGGTAATGACTGTGCTTCACGCAGGTGGTAAATTTGATAAAGATACTTACAAAGTCTCAGGTGGTTTGCATGGTGTGGGTGTTAGTTGCGTAAATGCTCTTTCTACATTAATGCGTACAACTGTTTATCGCGAAGGAAAAATTTGGCAACAAGAATATTCTTGTGGTAAACCTTTATACGATGTTAAGGTTGTTGGTGAAACCGATAAAAACGGTACGCTTCAATATTTTGAACCAGACCTAAGCATTTTTACTGCTTCTGAATATAAATATGAAACCCTCGCTGCACGTATGCGCGAGCTTTCTTATCTTAACCGTGGCATCAGAATTACTCTTAAAGATAATCGTCCGGATGAAGCGGGTAACCTACGCGAAGAAACCTTTTTTAGCGAAGGCGGATTAAAAGAATTTGTTAACTACCTAGACGGAACTAGAGAAAAACTTTTGCCTGAACCTATTTATGTTGAAGGCGAAAAAGGTGGAGTGCCTGTTGAAGTGGCCATGACATACAATAATGGCTATACTGAGAACTTACATTCATATGTAAACAACATCAATACCATTGAAGGTGGAACCCATGTGGCCGGTTTTAGAAGAGCCTTAACCAGAACTCTTAAAGCCTATGCAGATAAAGAAGGTTTGTTAAAAAATGTAAAATTAGAAATTACAGGCGACGATTTTAGAGAAGGATTAACCGGTGTAATTTCTGTAAAGGTTCAAGAACCTCAGTTTGAAGGTCAGACCAAAACCAAACTTGGTAACAGCGATGTTACGGGTGCAGTTGACCAGTGTGTTGGTGAAATGCTAAACAACTACCTAGAAGAAAATCCAAGAGAAGCAAAGCTTATCGTTCAAAAGGTTGTTTTAGCAGCCACCGCTCGTGCAGCCGCTAGAAAAGCTCGCGAAATGGTACAACGTAAAGGCGCTTTAACTGGTAGTGGTTTGCCAGGAAAATTAGCAGATTGTCAGGAAAGCGACCCAAGTTTGTGCGAAATTTATCTTGTTGAGGGTGACTCTGCAGGCGGAACAGCAAAACAAGGAAGAAACCGCGCCAATCAAGCTATTTTGCCGTTAAGAGGTAAAATCCTTAACGTAGAAAAAGCCATGGAGCACAAAATATACGAGAACGAGGAGATTAGAAATATGTTTACCGCGCTTGGCGTTACCATTGGTACGCAAGACGATGCCAAAGCTCTAAATCTTGCAAAATTACGTTACCACAAAATCATCATCATGACGGATGCCGATGTGGATGGTTCGCATATTAGAACCTTAATTTTAACCTTATTCTTCCGTTACATGAAAGAACTTATCGAATTTGGTTATATCTACATTGCTCAACCACCTTTATACTTAGTTAAAAAGGGCAAAGATGAAGAATATTGTTGGACAGAAGCGCAGCGCGAAGAAGCTGTTATGAGATTAGCAAAAGGTGGAAACCCTGATTCGGTTGGAATCCAAAGATACAAAGGTTTAGGAGAAATGAACGCCGAACAACTTTGGTCTACTACCATGAATCCAGAAACCAGAACCCTTAAACGTGTAAGTTTGGATTCGGCTGCAGAAGCAGATCATATCTTTAGCATGTTAATGGGCGATGAAGTTCCACTAAGAAGAG